>NZ_JBEXZD010000038.1:34980-70083 GCF_040628575.1 Streptomyces sp. NPDC006393 | reverse complement strand
CTCTTCCCGCACCTGGTCACCGCCCTGCACGACGCCGGCCTGCCGCCGGGCAGCCGGATCGTCCTGGAGAAGCCGTTCGGCGAAGACCTGGCGAGCGCACAGGAGCTCAACCTGCTGCTCACCGGACTCGTCCCCGAACAGGCGGTGTTCCGGGTCGACCACTTCCTCGCCATGACGACCGTCCAGAACGTGCTCGGCAGCCGCCTCGCCAACCGCGTCCTGGAACCCCTCTGGAACAGCACCCACATCGCGGAAGTGGAGATCGTCTGGGACGAGACCCTCGCCCTGGAGGGCCGGGCCGGCTACTACGACGGCGTCGGCGCGCTCAAGGACATGGTGCAGAACCACCTGCTGCAACTGCTGTGCCTCGTGGCCATGGAACCCCCGATCACCCTCGGCGAGCGGGACCTGCGCGACCGGAAGGTCGACGTACTGCGCTCCGTACGGCTCCTCACCGACTACGACATCACGCACCGCACCCGCCGCGCGCGCTACCTGTCCGGCCGGACCGGCGACCACACCGTCCCCGCGTACGTCGACGAAGAGGGCGTGAACCCCCGGCGGCACACCGAGACCTTCGCCGAGGTCGAACTGGAACTCGACAGCTGGCGCTGGTCCGGGACGACGTTCCGGCTGCGCAGCGGCAAGGCCCTCGGACAGGACCGCAAAGAAGTCGCGGTGCGCTTCCGCCCCGTCCCGCACCTGCCCTTCGGCCACGAAGGAGAGGCCCTGCCCAACGTGCTGCGCTTCGGGCTGGAGCCGGAAGGCATGACCCTCGACATGACCGGCATCGGCTCACGCGCCCAGGCCCTCACCCCGCTCTCGCTGACCGCGCGGATGGAACCACCCGCCCTGCCCGCCTACGGCCGGCTCCTCCTGGACGTCATGAGGGGCGACCCGGCCCTGTCCCTCCGCGGCGACGAGGCCGAGCAGGCATGGCGGGTCCTGACACCGGTCCTGGACGCATGGAAGAGGGACCTCGTCCCGTTGCAGGAGTACCCGGCCGGCTCCGACGGGCCGCCTCCCCGGCCGCACGAAGGCGAACAACGGCCGCGCAGCGCCCTGTTGCATCCCGAAGCGACACCGGACGATGCGGCCTGACAGCAGTAGGACGGCTCCCGGCGCCGAGCGTCGCCGACCCCCGTGCGTCGTCGTCACAGGCGTCGCGGGCGTCGGCAAGACAACGGTGGCCCGCCTGCTCGCCAAGAGGCTGAACGTCCCCTTCGCGGACGGCGACGACTTCCACTCCCCGGCCGGCATCGCCAAGATGTCCGCCGGCACACCGCTCGACGACACCGACCGCCGGACCTGGCTGGAGTCCATCGGCCGCTGGCTGCACGAACGCGACGCGGCGGGCACCGGCGCGGTGGTCGCATGCTCCGCGCTCAGGCGACGCTACCGGGACACCCTGCGAGCAGCCTGCCCGAGCGCGTTCTTCCTGCACCTGACGGCCGCCCGGGAGCTACTCGCGGACCGCCTCGGCCGGCGCACCGGCCACTTCATGCCGCCCTCGCTCCTCGCATCACAGCTCGCCACGCTCGAACCCCTGGAACCGGACGAGCGGGGAGCCGAACTCGACACGACACCCGCTCCCGGCACCCTCGCCGGCCTGGCCGCGGACCTGCTGGCGCGACAGCCGTGACACCGGGCCACCGGCGCGTCCTGGCGGTCCTGCGGTACCCGGAGAGCACCCGGGCGGCCTGAAGCACACGGGCGGTCGGAGAGCGGCACGCAGCGGGATCGGGAAACGGGGGGCGGACGCGCTGGCCGTTCAGTACGAGGACGTCACCTTCGAGGCGGTGCACAGCGCCGTACTGCCGTTGGTCCCGGTCGAACCCGGCCGCATCCTCGACGTGGGCGCGGGAACCGGGCGCGACGCCGCCGCGCCGGCGGCCCGCGGACACCACGTCGTCGCCGTCGAGCCGACTCCGCAGCTGCGGGACCATGGACAGCGGATCCATCAGGACAGCGCCATCGACTGGGTCGACGACACCCTTCCGGACCTGGCTCTGAGCCACGGCCGGTTCGACGCGGTCTTCGCCACCGCGGTGTGGATGCGCCTGGACACCGGGGAACGCCGCCGAGCGATGGCCAGGATCGCCGCTCTCCTGATACCCGGCGACCTCTTCTTCGTGAGCCTCCGTCACGGCCCCGTCCCGGAGGGCCGTCACATGTTCGACGTCTCCGCCGCCGAGACGGTCGAGCTGGGCAACACCTACGGACTCCGGACAGCCCACCACAGCGAACGCCCCGACCTGCACGGACGCACCGGGGTCTCGCCCGTACCGGGCTCCGTGGATGCCGAACGCCCCGGACCGATCATCGGCCGGGGCATTTGCGCTGCTCAGGATGAGAGCCCCCTGTCGGATTCGAACCGACGACCTTCGCTTTACAAGAGCGGCGCTCTGACCAGCTGAGCTAAGGAGGCCCGTACGCGTCTACCGCGTGCGTGTCTGTGCAGTGTACCCACGTCCCGCTGCGGGCCCGTCGAAAATTTCCGCGAAGTTCACAGGCCCTCAAGTGCTGACAGACCAGGTGAACGCCAGGTACCGTCCTGTGCCAGTTCACCTGTGTGGACTACACCACAACGGAACCACGCGGAAACACCCGTAGTGGCACCACCTTCCTACAACGGATCGTCCGGCACGTTCCTGCCGGTAGAAGGGGGCCCATTCACCATGGCCACAGTTACGTTCGACAAGGCGACCCGGATCTACCCGGGTTCCACCAAGCCCGCCGTCGACGGTCTCGACATCGACATCGCGGACGGCGAGTTCCTCGTCCTGGTCGGTCCGTCCGGTTGTGGCAAGTCCACCTCGCTCCGGATGCTCGCGGGGCTCGAGGACGTGAACGGCGGTGCCATCCGGATCGGTGACCGCGACGTCACCCACCTGCCGCCGAAGGACCGGGACATCGCCATGGTGTTCCAGAACTACGCGCTGTACCCGCACATGACCGTCGCCGACAACATGGGCTTCGCGCTCAAGATCGCCGGCGTCAACAAGGCGGAGATCCGGCAGAAGGTCGAGGAGGCCGCGAAGATCCTCGACCTCACGGAGTACCTGGACCGCAAGCCGAAGGCGCTCTCCGGTGGTCAGCGCCAGCGTGTCGCCATGGGCCGCGCCATCGTGCGTGAGCCGCAGGTCTTCCTCATGGACGAGCCGCTGTCCAACCTGGACGCGAAGCTCCGCGTCTCGACCCGTACGCAGATCGCCTCGCTCCAGCGCCGTCTCGGCATCACCACCGTCTACGTCACCCACGACCAGGTCGAGGCCATGACGATGGGCGACCGGGTGGCGGTCCTCAAGGACGGTCTGCTCCAGCAGGTCGACTCGCCGCGCAACATGTACGACAAGCCGGCCAACCTCTTCGTCGCCGGCTTCATCGGCTCGCCCGCCATGAACCTGATCGAGGTGCCGATCACCGACGGCGGTGTGAAGTTCGGCAACAGCGTGGTGCCGGTCAACCGGGACGCCCTCAAGGCCGCCGCCGACAAGGGTGACCGCACGGTGACCGTGGGTGTGCGCCCCGAGCACTTCGACGTCGTCGAGCTGAACGGCGGCGCCGCCGCGTCCCTGTCGAAGGACAGCGCGGACGCCCCGGCCGGCCTCGCCGTCTCCGTGAACGTGGTCGAGGAGACCGGCGCCGACGGCTACGTCTACGGCACCGTCGAGGTCGGCGGCGAGCGGAGGGACCTGGTCGTCCGCGTCAGCAGCCGTTCGGTCCCGGAGAAGGGCTCCACGCTGCACGTCGTGCCGCGGCCGGGCGAGACCCACGTGTTCTCGACCTCGACGGGCGAGCGGCTCTCCGACTGACGCCGCCGAAGCTGCCGCCTTCCGGCTGAAACCTCGGGACGACCCCGGGCGATTCACCCCGGTTGACGACTGTTGACGAGAAGGGCCCCGCGACCTGCCGCGGGGCCCTTCTCGTCGTCCCCGAAATACCCCGGCGCACAGGACATTTCGATCAGTGTGCGTCAACATGCCACCCGGAAAAAGGGCTGCCCCTGTCCCTCGAAGAGGTGACTAAATGTCGCCAAATCATTACCGAGCGATACGCTCCCTCGCGTGAAGCACTCCACCACCCAACCCACGCGACGCGGCCGGGGCCCCGCCCGCCGGATCGGCCGCACCCTCGCCCTCGTCCTGCCCGTCGTCCTGGTGCTCTCCGGGACCCTCGCGGTCACCCGAGTCAACTGGTCGGGGAACCCCTCGAACTCGGTGCTCACCGCGTCCGACGCGTCCGCGGCCGAGGTCGCCGGACACGCCCGCGCCCCGCAGGACGTGCTGCGCGACCAGCTGCTGACCGAGTTGCAGCAGAAGAACCCGGGCGTCGCGCTGACCCACCTCCAGGAGGCGGTCAACGGCCGCCCGTCGCTCGCCCGGCACTGCGCCTCGATCGCGCGCACCCTCGGCCGCGCGGCGGTCCGCATCTACGGCCCGTCCCGCGCCCAGTCCTACGCCCGCCCCGTCTGCGACACCTCCTTCGCCTCCGGCGTCCTGACAGCCCACAGCTGAGCCGGGAGGACGACGGCACGGGGCGGCTCTGCCGCCCCAGCCGCCTCAACCGGGTCCGCCGCACGGGCACCGGGCGGTCACCGGGCGGTCCCGGTTGAGGCGGCTGTGCTCGGGCCGGTCCGGCACCCCGAGCCCGTGCCGGCTCGCCTCCGCAGGGCCTCGCGCCGGGCGTTGCGCAGGGCTCGCGCAGGGTGCCCCGCGCAGGGGCCTCATGCAACGCCTCGCTGCTCGCCGGGCCCGGCCGTCCGGGTCCTCCTCGTCGGCCGACGAGGTGATGCTCGTGGGGGGCGGGGCTCGTACGGTCCTCGTCCACCGTGGGTGCGCCGCGCACGGGACGCCTCGCTTCCCGGACGGGCCGAGGCCCTTCCCGCCGCTCGGCCCGTCCGGGTCCTGCGCTCCGCCCCCGGGGCCGTCGGTCGCGTGGTGGGGTGGGACGTACAGTTCGGGCATGACCCATCCGAATGCGGCGTCCCGCCCCACTCAAGCCGTGGTCCTGGCCGGTGGCCAGGGGTCCCGGCTGCGCCCCTACACCGACGACCGGCCCAAGCCGATGGTCGAGATCCCCGGCACGGGCACCCCGATCATCGGCCACCAGCTCGCCTGGCTCGCCGAGGAGGGCGTCACGGACGTGGTGGTCTCCTGCGGCCATCTCGCCGAGGTACTTCAGGAGTGGCTGAAGTCGGCGACGCTGCCCGTCAAGGTGACCACCGTCGTGGAGTCCGAGCCGCTCGGCCGCGGCGGCGGTCTGCGGTTCGCCGCCGCTCATCTCCCGCACCCGGAGAGGCCCTGGTACGCCACCAACGGCGACATCTGGACCCGTTTCTCGCTGCGGGACATGGCGGACTTCCACACCGAGCGGGACGCGGTCGCGACCCTCGCGCTGGCCCGCCCGCGCCTTCCGTGGGGCGCCGTGCAGACGGACGGCTTCGGCCACATCACGGACTTCATCGAGGCCCCGCCGTCGACCGTCGAGGTCAACGCGGGCGTCTACGTCTTCTCGCCCGAGTTCGCCGGACTGCTCCCGGAGCGCGGCGACCACGAGCGCACCACGTTCCCGCGGCTGGCCCGCGAGCACCGGCTGGCCGGGTTCCCGATTCCGCAGGGCGCCTACTGGCGTGCCATCGACACCGCGAAGGACCTGACGGAGGCCGCGAAGGAGCTGGGCGCTCCGAGGTGATCTCGTGAGCCACGAGGAAGGGCCCCGCACCGTGATGGTGCGGGGCCCTCCTCGTCGGTCCGTCGGTCCGTCGGTCGTCCGGGTGCGGGACCGGGTCAGCCGAGCAGGCCGCCCACCAGGCCCGGCTGCCCGGAGGAGGAGCCGCCGCCGTCGGAGCCGCCCGAGCCGGAACCGCCGGCCGAACCCGCGCCGCCGGTCGTGGTGCCCCCGGAGGTCGGGCCCGAGCTGGTGCTGGGCGCCTGCTGCACCGGGGAGGAGCGGCGTGGCGGTGCCTGGCCGGCGGTGCCCTGGGTCTGGCTGGGGGAGCCGCCGGTGGCGGTGCCGCTCTCCCGGGTCCTGCCCGGTGTCGTCGCGGGGCTGCCGGAGGGGCCCGCCGACGCGCCCCGGTGGCTCGGTGAGGTCGAGGCCGACGGGGATTTCTGGTTCCGCTGCCGGTCGCCGGACCGGTCGGGGAGCGGCGAGCCGGGCAGTTCGTTGCGCGGGGCCTGACCGGGCCCGGGCACGACCACGCGGTCGGCGTCGCGCACCGCACCGCCGAGCAGCGAGCCGACGAGCAGGGTGAGGCCGGTGATGAGCACCGTGAGCAGGGCGCCGCGGCGCAGCACGAACCGGCGCAGCGCCCAGATGTCGGAGCGCGGGCCGAGCCGCCGCCAGGCGGAGGCGGCGAGCCGGCCGTCGACGGAGTACACGGGGGCGCCGGCGATGATCAGTGGGGACCAGGCGGCGAGGTAGATGATGTCCGGGGCGTCGTAGACGGGTACGGTCCGCCAGCTGACCGTGACGATCAGGGCGGCCGAGAGCAGTGCCCCGACCACCGCGGCGACCCGCTGCCAGCAGCCCAGGACGGTCAGGACACCGACGATGACCTGGAGGAAGGCGATGACCAGGCCGGAGCCGACGGGGTGCTGGAGGGCGAACTGGCGCAGCGGCTCGGCCACTTCCCAAGGGTGCAGCGCGTTGAGCCACTTGACCATGGAGCCGCGTTTGCCGCCGTCGAAGTAGAGCGGGTCGCACAGCTTGCCCATGCCGGCGTAGACGGAGACGAAGCCGAGGAAGATGCGCAGCGGGAGCAGGACGACGCCGAGGTTCATCCGGCGGCCCGGGTAGTAGGCGTGGCGTGCCGGGTCGTCGCCGCCGTGCCGCCTGCCGCGTCGGTGCTCGTCCGAGGCGGCCGGGGCGTCGTAGTCGTCGTGGGCGCCGTATGCGCCGTGGTCACCGGGGCGGAAGTCCGCGAGGCCGTCCTCAGCGAAGCCGGCGTCCGGGTGGCCGTCGTTCGCGAAGTCGTCGGGGTCGTAGGGCGGTCGGCCGTACGGCGGTCGGGCGTACGCCGAGTGGTCGTGGGGCGGTGAGCCGGCGCCCGGCTCCGCGTACCCGGTGCGGCCGTACGCCGCTTCGCCGTACGCGGACTCCTCGTACGCGCCGCCGGCGGGCCGCATGTGCGGCAGCAGCCGGGTCTCGCCGGGTTCGGGGCCGCGCGGGGCGCCGACGACGGGGGTCTCCACCGTCCGGTCGAGGTCGTCGTAGGCGTCCGCGCCCGGACCGTAGCCGGGTGCGGGGTCGATGCGCGGGATGACCTGGGTGGCTCCGGGGTCGGCGGAGGGCTCCTCGGCGTGCCGCACGCTGCCGCTGCGCACGGCCTGGAGCAGCCGGTGGGCGCCGGTGTCGTCGGGAGCGGACCTGCCGCTCCAGACGACCGGGCGACGCTGGGGCGCACCCTGGGCCCGGCCCGCCGCGCCGACGACCGGCATGTGGGCGGTGTTGTCGGTGGCGCTCAGGTGCGGGGCGATCCGCAGGGACCGGGTGCGCCGCGAGGCGGCGCCCAACTGCACGCGGAAGCTCGCGTGAGTGACGATGACCTGCGCCGGATCGCTCGGCACCTTCACCATGCTCAGCGCGGGAGCGTCGTCGTATCCCGACGAGCGGTCCCCCGTGGGTGTGCGGGGTGTTCTGGTGTCCACACTCATCTAACCGAGTGACGAGGAGTTAGGACACTGCCGTGACCCGTCGGATCTGTCCGGGCCGCGTCAAGGTTGCGCCGAACGCCCGGTTTTACCCGAGCGGGTGAATACACGGACCTTTGTTCGACCTCCGCTATCGGCCGGAGGCCGGCCCTCACTCACCCGCGCCGGCGCGCCGCCTCGTAGAGCACGATCCCGGCCGCCACACCGGCGTTCAGCGACTCCGCCCCGCCCGGCATCGGGATCCGCACCCGGACGTCACAGGTCTCGCCGACGAGCCGGGACAGGCCCTTGCCCTCGCTGCCGACGACGATGACGACGGGTCCCTCCAGGGCGTCCAGGTCGCCCAGTTCGGCCTCGCCGTCCGCGGCCAGGCCGACGACCGTGACACCCGCCTTCTTGTACGCCTCCAGGGCGCGCGTGAGGTTGGTGGCGCGGGCCACGGGCGTACGGGCGGCCGTACCGGCGGAGGTCTTCCAGGCGCCCGCGGTCATGCCGGCCGCGCGCCGCTCGGGGACGACCACGCCGTGGCCGCCGAAGGCGGAGACGGAACGGACGACCGCGCCGAGGTTGCGCGGGTCGGTCACCCCGTCGAGGGCGACGATCAGCGGGTCCTCGCCGGCGTCGGCGGCGGCGTCGGCCAGGTCCTCGGGGTGGGCGTACTCGTACGGCGGGACCTGGAGGACGAGGCCCTGGTGGTTGAGCCCGTTCGTCATCCGGTCCAGCTCGGGGCGCGGCGCCTCCATGAGGTTGATGCCGCCGCGCTCGGCCGCGAGCTGAAGCGCCTCGCGGACGCGCTCGTCGTTGTCGATGAACTGCTGGACGTACAGCGTGGTGGCGGGCACGCCCTCGCGCAGCGCCTCGACGACCGGGTTGCGGCCGACGACCAGCTCGGCGGACGACTTGCCGGCACCGCGGCGCTGCGGGCGCCCCTGGGCGCGGCGGGACTTCGCCTGGGCGGCGCGCTGCTTGGCGTGTCCCTTGCGCATCTCGGCGGGGGGCGTGGGGCCCTTGCCCTCCAGGCCCCGGCGCCGCTTGCCGCCGCTGCCGACCTGCGCGCCCTTCTTGCCGGACATGCGGCGGTTGTTCGCGGCCATGACCTACCTGTCTCTTCGAACTTGTCGAACTCGCGTACGTACGTCTATGAAGTGTGCCGCCCGGACGGCCGGGCGGCACAGTCGATCTTCCCCGGCTCTTGGCCGGTGCCCCACCGGCCCCGGTCGGCTCAGCGGGGGCCAAGGCTCCAGCGGGGACCCTGCGGGCTGTCCTCGATGACCAGTCCGGACTGGTTGAGCTGGTCGCGGATGGCGTCCGCCGTCGCCCAGTCCTTGCGGGAGCGGGCGGCCTCGCGCTGGTCCAGCACCATGCGGACCAGGGAGTCGACCACCCCGTGCAGGTCCTCGCCGCGGTCGCCGTCCTCGCCGGCCCAGTGCTCGTCGAGCGGGTCGAGGCCGAGGACGCCGAGCATGGCCCGCACCTCGGCGAGCCGGGCCACGGCGGCCTCCTTGTCGTCGGCGGCCAGCGCGCTGTTGCCCTGCCGGACGGTGGTGTGGACGACCGCGAGCGCCTGCGGGACGCCCAGGTCGTCGTCCATCGCCTCGGCGAAGGCGGGCGGCACCTGCGCGGACGGCTCCACCGGGCCGGCCTTCTCCACCACGCGCTGCATGAAGCCCTCGATCCGGGCGAACGCGGACTCGGCCTCGCGCAGCGCGTCCTCGCTGTACTCGATGGTCGAGCGGTAGTGGGGCGTGCCGAGGTAGTACCTGAGCACGATGGGCCGCCACTGCTTGACCATCTCGGAGACGAGCACCGAGTTGCCCAGCGACTTGGACATCTTCTCGCCGCTCATGGTGACCCAGGCGTTGTGCACCCAGTACCGGGCGAAGTCGTCGCCGTAGGCCTTGGCCTGGGCGATCTCGTTCTCATGGTGCGGGAAGACCAGGTCCAGGCCGCCGCCGTGGATGTCGAAGGCGGAGCCGAGGTACTTGTGCGCCATGGCCGAGCACTCCAGGTGCCAGCCGGGGCGCCCGCGTCCCCACGGCGTCTCCCAGTCGGGCTCGCCGGGCTTGGCGGCCTTCCACATGGCGAAGTCGCGCGGGTCCCGCTTGCCGGTGATGCCCTCCTCGGCGGGCTGGCGCAGCTCGTCCAGGTCCTGCTTGGACAGCTCCAGGTAGGAGGGCCAGGAGCGGACGTCGAAGTAGACGCTGCCGTCGGCCTCGTAGGCGTGCCCGCGCTCGATGAGCCCGCGCATCATCTCGGTCATCTCGGTGATGTGACCGGTGGCGCGGGGCTCGTAGGTGGGCGGCAGGCAGCCGAGCGCGGTGTAGCCGTCGTCGAAGGCGCGCTCGTTGGCGTACCCGATGGACCACCAGGGGCGGCCCTGCTCGGCGGCCTTGTTGATGATCTTGTCGTCGATGTCGGTGACGTTGCGGACGAACGTGACGTCGTAGCCGCGGTAGGTGAACCAGCGGCGCATGATGTCGAAGTTCAGCCCCGACCGGATGTGCCCGATGTGCGGGGCCGCCTGCACGGTGGCGCCACACAGGTAGATCGAGACGCAACCCGGCTTGAGCGGGGTGAAGTCACGGATCTGCCGGGCGCTGGTGTCGTACAGGCGAATAGTCACCACTCCAGGGTAGTGGGCCGGGGGCAGTGCCTCGCGCCCCCTTGCCCCCAAGGCCGCGCTTTTGTGACCCACCCCGGCGAAGGACGCCCGTGCCCCACCGCCGAAGGCCGTCCGTGACCCGCCGGCGAGGGGCCTTCGTGACCCACCCCGGCGAGCGGCGTCACAGACTCCCGACCACCTTCCGCGGCGAGACCCGGACGATCACCCGCTCCGCGTCCTGCGAGGACGCCGGGTTGAACTCGGCGTACTTCTTGCCGCTGTACTTCAGGCTCAGCTCGTCGATGAGGTCCTGGCCGCCCTCCGTGGTCAGCTCGGCGGTGCCGCGGATCTCGGCGTACTCGTAGGGCGACTGAGGGTCCTGGACGACGATGCTGACCCGCGCGTCCCGGTCGAGGTTCTTCTTCTTGCGGCGGTCGACGGTGGTGGAGACGAGGAGGTCCTCGCCGTCCCGTTTCACCCACACCGGGGACAGCTGCGGGCTGCCGTCGGGCTGGACGGTGCCGAGGACGATGAAGACGGGACCGTCGAGCAGGGACTTGAGCCGGTCGGACAGGACGGCGGGCATGGGGTACCTCCGTGACCTCGGTCAGTGTCGTCGCTGTGACTCTGCGGGTACCCTCGCACGCCCTCAGCTCACTCGCACCACGAGGGCCGTGGCCACCGCCATCAGGCCCTCGCCCCGGCCGGGGAAGCCGAGCCCGTCCGTCGTGGCGCCGGAGACGGACACCGGCGCGCCGGCCGCCTCGGAGAGGATCTTCTGGGCCTCGTCGCGCCGCTTGCCGATCTTCGGACGGGGGCCGACGACCTGCACGGCGACGTTCCCGATCCGGAAGCCCGCCTCGCGCACGATCCGCGCGGCCTCCGTCAGCAGCGTGACCCCGGACGCACCGGACCACTCGGGGCGCCCGGTGCCGAAGTGCTGACCCAGGTCGCCCAGCCCGGCGGCCGAGAACAGCGCGTTGCACGCGGCGTGCGCGACGACGTCGGCGTCGGAGTGCCCGGCCAGGCCCGGCCCCTCGCCCTCCCACTTCAGGCCCGCGCACCACAGGTCGCGGCCGTCCTCGAAGGCGTGGATGTCGGTGCCGATGCCGACCTGGGGCAGCACCGGCTCCAGCGGCTCCACCCGCCGCGTCCCGGGCGTGTCAGTAGCCATCGTTGAGCCTCCTGCGGGCGAGCACCGCCTCGGCGAGGACCAGGTCCAGCGGGCGGGTGACCTTGAAGGCCTCCTCGTGGCCGGGCACGGCCACGACCCGCTCGCCGAGCTGTTCGACCATGCTCGCGTCGTCGGTGACGTTGTCGGTGACCGTCGCGTGGGCGCGCACCAGCGTGGCCCGGTCGAAGCCCTGCGGGGTCTGCACGGCGCGCAGCAGGGAGCGGTCGGGCGTGGCGACCACCGGTTCGGGCTCTCCCGGAGCCGCGGCCGGCTCCACCTGCTTGACGGTGTCCGCGAGCGGCAGCGCCGGTACGACGGCGGGTGCCCCGTCCCGTACGGCCTCGATGACGGCGTCGACGGTGTCCACCGGGACCAGCGGGCGGGCGGCGTCGTGCACGAGGACGATGTCGTGACCGGGCGGCAGCGCTTCCAGGCCGAGCCGGACGGACTCCTGGCGGGACTCCCCGCCGGGCACGACCAGGAAATCGGTCCTCCCCCAGCTGCCGCCGGGGGTGCCCCCGGGGAGCGCGTGCGCGTCGAGCAGCGACTTGACCTCGGCGGCGCCGTCGGGCGGGGCCACCACGACGACCAGGGAGACGGCGCGGGAGGCGGCCATGGCGCGCACCGCGTGGACGAGCATGGGGGTGCCGCCCAGCGTGCGCAGCGCCTTGGGGGCGCCCGGACCGAGGCGTACGCCCCGGCCGGCGGCCGGGATCACGGCGGCGACGGAGGTCCCGGGCTGGACATCCGAGGGCGAAGGGCGCGAATCGTCAGACATCGGTTCCTGTCAGGTTTGTTTGCCGGCCTGGCATGGGTATGGCCACACCGTGCCGGGCGCGAAGCCTCGACCGGACCCTTCCGTGACCTCGGTCGAGCCGACTGCCCGGGCCCGGCACACAGTATCGGGGGACCCTCCCCCGCCGTACGGCATGGACGTCACGCGCGTGGGTCGAAGAGCCGGCCGCGTGCGCGTACAGCCGATGACGCGGTCGCGCGGGCACGAACATGCCGCAGCGCCCGGCGACTGAAATCGTGTCATCGGGCACCGCGGCATGTTCGGTGTGCTGGGTGGGCCTGAGCGGCGAGTTGTCGTCGTCGCCTCGCGTCAGGACGCGAGGACCTCGTCGAGCAGGGCCTCGGCCTTGTCCTCGTTCGTGTTCTCCGCGAGGGCGAGCTCGCTCACCAGGATCTGGCGGGCCTTGGCGAGCATGCGCTTCTCTCCGGCGGAGAGTCCGCGCTCGCGCTCGCGACGCCACAGGTCACGCACGACTTCCGCGACCTTGATGACATCGCCGGAGGCGAGCTTCTCCAGATTTGCCTTGTATCGACGCGACCAGTTCGTGGGCTCCTCGGCGTATGGTGCGCGCAGCACCTCGAAGACCCGGTCCAGCCCGTCCTGACCGACCACATCACGCACGCCGACGAACTCCGCATTGTCCGCTGGCACACGCACCGTCAGGTCACCCTGGGCGACCTTCAGCACCAAGTAGGTCTTGTCCACGCCTTTGATCTGGCGAGTTTCGATGGCCTCGATCAGCGCGGCCCCGTGATGGGGATAGACCACGGTGTCGCCAACCTTGAACGTCATGTGACAGGTACCCCTTCCGTGGCTATCCAGGGTAACACGGATACGGCGTCTTCTGAATGGCGTTTTCGCAGGTCAGGGCATATCTCGGGGCTTGACAACAGCAACCGGGACGTGCTTCGGAAGGGTCCGGCGGGCCAAGGGGAAGCAGGTATTCGCAGGTCGGAGGGGCTCTTCGCACGGGGTGAAACGCGTACGTTACACACATCCGGGCGCCCCGCCCAAACGGCTGAACGTCCCGTTTTGTCTGGTTCCATGTGCTCGACTTCCGCTACTCCGTTCGGTGAGCCGGGGGGCGGCCCCGGGACGAATCCGGAATTGATCACGGCCGCACCCGGAACGGCCGGCCGGACCCGGTGATGATCAATTCCGCGCCGGCCCGCGCATTCCTTCGGTCTCTCCCTCGGCCTTCCTTCCGCTCCCTTCCGCCTTCCTCGGTCTTCCCTCGTCTTCCTTCGTCTTCCTCCGCCGGAAATGCGCGGGAGCGGACGAGCGCGGATCACGACGGCTATGCCGCGGGGTAAGCCGGCGGGTAAGCCCGCGGGGTATGCGGGGGGACGCTTACGTGAATGGCGGACGGCCTTGCGGCCAATGCGGGCGGAGAGACCCAGAGGGGCGCGGAGGGAGGCGCATTGAGAGCGCTCCCCGTCCCCGCGTGGGAGCGGTGTCCGGATGCCCGGCGGCGCGGAGGGGCGGGTCGGGTGCGGGGCCGCGGGAACGGCTCGGTAACCTAAGGCCGCTGACAGACGCTTAGGGCGGCTTTATAAGGGGGCCGCTCTGTACCGCCCACGTTCAAGGAGTTGCCGCCGCCGTGAGCAGCAGCCTTCGACGCGGCGCCCTCGCCGCCGCCGCCATCGCGTTCTCGATCGCCTCGCTCGCCGCCTGCGGCGCCGGCAACGATGCCCAGACGCTCGAAGTCAAGCCGGACAACGCGGCGACCACCGTCGGTGACATCAAGGTCCAGAACGCGGTGATCATCACCCAGCCCGGCACCCAGACCAAGGGTCCGGCCGTCGTCTCGGTGACCCTCTTCAACAACGGAACCAGCCCTCAGACGCTGGACGCCATCCGCGTCGACGGCGACGGCACCGCCCAGATCACGCCCGCCTCCGGCAACGGCAAGCTGACCATCCCGGCCGGCGGCTCGGTGGTGCTCGGCGGCAAGGGCAACGCGTCCGCCGCGCTGTCCAACCCCGGCTCGTCCGTGCAGGACGGCAACGCCCAGAAGATCACGTTCAGCTTCAGCAAGGCCGGTGACGTGAGCCTGCGCGCCTTCGTCGTCCCGGCCCAGAGCTACTTCGACAAGTGGGGCCCGAGCAACATCCCGGCCGCTCCGGGTGCCACGGCCGAAGCGACGGCGACCACCTCCGCCGGCGCCTCCGGCAAGCCCGAGCAGTCGAAGTCGCCGAGCGGTACGGCCACGGCGTCGAACTCGGCGGAGTCGGGCAGCGGCACGACGGTGACCCCGAGCGACTCGGCGTCCCAGTCGGCCGCGGGCCACTGACACCGGCCGGCCACCCGTCCCGGACGCACCGAAGGGCGGCACCCTCAGAAGTGAGGGTGCCGCCCTTCGCCGTGACCGACGCCTACGGCTCACACAGGCGTACGCGGCTCACGGCTCACGGCTCGAACTTGTAGCCCAGCCCCCGGACCGTCACCAGGTAGCGCGGCGCGCCCGGGTCCGGCTCGATCTTGGCGCGCAGGCGCTTGACGTGGACGTCGAGGGTCTTGGTGTCGCCGACGTAGTCGGCGCCCCAGACGCGGTCGATGAGCTGCATGCGGGTCAGCACGCGGCCGGCGTTGCGCAGCAGCATCTCCAGGAGGTCGAACTCCTTCAGCGGCAGGTCGACCTTGGAGCCGGAGACCGTGACGACGTGCCGGTCGACGTCCATGCGGACCGGGCCGGCCTCCAGGGCCGCCGGGGCGACCTCCTCCGGCTCGCCGCGCCGGCGCAGCACCGCGCGGATACGGGCGACCAGCTCGCGGGAGGAGAAGGGCTTGGTCACGTAGTCGTCGGCCCCTATCTCCAGGCCGACGACCTTGTCGATCTCGCTGTCCTTGGCGGTCACCATGATCACGGGGACGTTGGAGCGGCCGCGCAGCTGGCGGCACACCTCCGTACCGGGCAGCCCCGGCAGCATCAGGTCGAGGAGGACGAGGTCGGCGCCGTTGCGCTCGAACTCGTCGAGTCCGTCGGGGCCGGTGGCCGCGACGGCGACCTCGAAGCCCTCCTTGCGGAGCATGTACGACAGGGCGTCGGAGAAGGACTCCTCGTCCTCGACGACGAGCACTCGGGTCACGGAAGGACCTCCGGGGCGGGAAGCGGTACGTACGGTGTTGACGGTGATGACTCCGCGCGGTACTGCGCGCGGGACTGCCCGGCCTCGTCGTCGAAGGCGGGGTCGGGGTGCTGCTGGGCACGCTCGCGGTCGCGGGCCTCCCGGCCCGCCGCCGCCTCCGGCAGCCGCAGGGTGAAGGTGGAGCCCTGTCCCTCGGCGCTCCACACCGTGACCTCCCCGCCGTGCGAGGCGACCACGTGCTTCACGATCGCGAGACCCAGGCCGGTGCCGCCGGTGGCACGTGAGCGGGCCGGGTCGACGCGGTAGAAGCGCTCGAAGATGCGCTCCTTGTCCTTGTCGGAGATGCCGATGCCCTGATCGGTGACGGCGATCTCGATGAGGTCTCCGCCCGGCGCGGTGATCGGGCGGGCGGCGATGCCGACGCGGGTGCGGGCCGGGGAGTAGTTGACGGCGTTCTCGACGAGGTTGCCGAGCGCGGCGGCGAGCTGGCCCCGGTTGCCCCACACCCGCAGGTCCGCGGTCCCTCCGGCGGCCATGGTGATCTGCTTGGTGCCGGCCTGGTGGCGGCAGCGGTCGATGGCCTCGGCGACGAGTTCGTCGACGCGGACGGGCTCGGCGTCCTCCAGCGGGTCGTCGTTCTGCACCCGCGAGAGGTCGATGAGCTCCTGCACCAGGTTGGTGAGCCGGGTCGCCTCGATCTGCATGCGTCCGGCGAAGCGCTGCACGGCCTCGGGGTCGTCGGAGGCGTCCATGACAGCCTCGGAGAGCAGGGAGAGCGCGCCGACGGGCGTCTTCAGCTCGTGGCTCACATTGGCCACGAAGTCGCGCCGTACGGCCTCGATGCGGCGGGCCTCGGTCAGGTCCTCGACCAGCAGCAGCACCAGCCGCGACCCGAGCGGGGCGACGCGCGCGGAGACGGCGAGGGCCTCGCCGCGCCCGGTGCCGCGCCGGGGCAGGTCCAGCTCGACCTGCCGTATCTCCCCGTCCCGCCGGGTGTCCCGGGCCATCTGGAGCATGGGCTCGACGGAGAGCTTGCCGCCGCGCACCAGCCCGAGGGCGTAGGCGGCGGAGCTGGCCTTGACGACGGCGTCGGCCTCGTCGAGGACCACGGCCGAGGAGCGCAGCACCGACAGCACGGTGTCCACGCCGGGCGGGAGCACCGGGTCGGTGTGCAGCGAGGTGCGCGTCGGACGCTTCTGCTCCCTCTCACTGAAGCGGAACGCCAGCATGGCGATGACGCCGGTGAGCACTCCGGCGATCGCTGCCGCTGCGGCGACCGCCGCGTTCACGTCCATGCCTCAAGGTTAGGCACGGGGTACGACATGCCCACAGCCGTCAGGGTGCGACCTCGAACACTCGTCGCCCAGAGTTCACCTTGGGGCCAGTACCGGTTCATTTGGGATGACGGAAACGGACGCGTAGGGGCCGGACCGTGGGAGCGTGGGGGTCAGGCAGCCCCGACGAAGACGTACGAGAGGGAACCGAAGATGCGGGACGCGTACCACGAGGAACTGGACTCGATCGGTGACGGTCTGGTGGAGATGGCCCGGCTGGTCGGGTCGGCGATCGGACGCGCCACGACCGCCATCCTCGACTCCGACCTGAAGCTGGCCGAGAGCGTGATCGAGGCCGACCAGAAGGTCGACGACCTCCAGCACGATCTGGAGGCCCGGGCGATCGCGCTGCTGGCCCGGCAGCAGCCGGTGGCCACCGATCTGAGGATCGTCGTCACCTCCCTGCGCATGTCCGCCGACCTGGAACGCTCGGGCGACCTGGCCCAGCACGTCGCCAAGCTGGCCCGGCTGCGCTTCCCGGAGCGCGCGGTCCCTTACGACCTGCACGCCACCATCCTGGAGATGGGCCAGCTCGCGCAGCGCCTGATGGCGAAGGCGGCCGAGGTGATCGTCACCAAGGACGTCGACCTGGCCCTCCAGCTGGAGCAGGACGACGACGAGATGGACCTGCTGCACCGCACGCTCTTCCAGCACCTGATCGACGACCGCTGGAAGCACGGCATCGAGACGGCGGTGGACGTCACCCTCCTCGGCCGCTACTACGAGCGCTACGCCGACCACGCGGTGGCGGTGGCCAAGCGGGTGGTCTACCTGGTCACCGGCGAACACGCCGACGACCTCCAGGCGGACATCCAGCCGGTGACGGGCGTGGAGGGCGCGTAGCCCTCGGAACGGGGCGCGTACGAGCCCCTGTGCGCCGTTGATGCGCCCGGCGGAACGGGCATGGAATGGGCACAGGCATCTGCCTAGAGGAGGGACCCATGGCCGAATCCCCCAGCATCGTGCCCGACCCCACACAGGACCGCGACACCGAGCAGCCCGCCGAGACCAGGAGCCTGCCGCTGCTCGCGGCCTGCGGCTGCGGCTCGGGCTGCGGCTGCGGCTGCCAGTCCGGCGGCCCCTGCCAGTGCGGCTGACCGACGGAGACGGACACAGGGTCCCGGCACCGCGCCGGGGCCCTGTGCCGTACCGGGGTCCTGTGCCGTACCGGGGTCCTGTGCCGTACCAGGGTCCGTAAATCCGACATTCACCCCTCATCAGCACATCATCCGCGAACGTCACGGAAACGTCCGCAATTGGTAACACGGCGCGTGTAACGCCCGGGTATGTCCACCGGACGGACAGTCTGTGCGCATGGCGTCCACCCGGCCGCCACTCGGACTACGCACACCCAGCAGGAGAGCCCGTGTCCGCTTCCGTTTCCGTGACCGCCCGCCACCTGACCGCTGCCGCCGCCGCGGCCGCAGCACTGATCGGAGTGACGGCGCTGCCGGCGTCCGCGGCCGACCACCACCCGCGCTCGTACCGCCAGAGCGTCGAGATCAGCGGCGTGCACCTCGACCACCAGGCACGCGACCACCGCTCCAACCGGGTCCTGAACAGGGAGTGGGTGGAGATCACCAACAACACCCGTCACGGCGTCAACCTGAGCGGCTGGACGCTGTCGGACAGGCACGGCCACACCTTCAGGTTCCACCACTACCGCCTCGACGGCCGCGCCACGGTCCGCGTCCACACCGGCTACGGCCGCGACACCCGCACGGACCTCTACCAGGACCGCCGCACCCCGATCTGGGACCGGCACGCCGACACCGCCACCCTGCGCAACGACCACCGCCGCGTCGTGGACCACGTCAGCTGGGACAACACCCGCCACGGCAACCGCGACGACCGCCGCCACGGACACCACCGCTGACACATCGCAAGGCCGGCACCAGCGCCAACGCCGTCTCCACCTCCTCACCTCCTCACCACTCACAGCGAGCGACGCAGCGGCCCCCTCTCCCGACGAGCACCGGGAGAGGGGGCCTTCCCGTCGAAGTTAGTTGCGCGCACGCAATCTATCGATCACAATGAATGCGACGGCGGAGCCGTGCCCACTTCTCACCAGCGGGCGCTGCTCCGCCGTCCTCGTGTCCGGCGTGCGTACGGGCCGTACGCACGGACGTCCGTCCTCGGCCCGTACACACCCGTACAAAGGAGTGACCACCACCATGCCCTCATCCGCGCCGGGGACGTTCCCGGACGTACAGGCCATCGTCCGGGACCTGCTCAAGACCCGCCCGGAGCTGGCGAACGCGTATGTCGACGACGCGCCGCCGACCGGCTTCGACGGGACGCAGCAGGCCGTGCTGATCTCCCGGATGGGCGGTGCCTGGATCGACGACCTGCATGTGGACCAGCCGCTGATCCAGCTGGAGGTCTACGGGCCGCAGAAGTCGGTGGCCCACAGCCTGGCCAACGCGGCCCGTGCCACCCTGCTGGCGGCGACCGGCACCGTCTTCGGCACCTCGTTCGTCAGCGATGTGACCGAGGAGGACGGCCCGCGCTGGCTGCCCGACTACATCTACGCGGGCGCCAACCGCTACGTCTGCGTCCTCCGCCTCAGCGTCCGCACGGACTGACCCCTCACGCCTCCCCCGAACCGGGCCCCGCCGAACCGATCGGCGGGGCCTTCGCCGTGCCCGCCCCGGACACGGCGGCCCCACGCGGGGCACCAACCCCAGGAAAGGAAGCCACCTTCATGGCTGGTAACAACTCGTCCGAGATCCGCATCGCCGGGACGGGCCGCATCCTCGTGGCCCCGGCCGGCACCCCTGCGCCGACCAAGTTCTCCGCCGACCCGGCGGCCGACTGGGACAGCGCGGTGTGGCGGGACCTCGGATACACCTCCACCGACGGCGTGACCTTCTCCAAGAAGGACAAGCTCGACCCGGTGGAGACCTGGCAGGCGGTCAGTCCGGCCCGTTTCATCTACTCGGACCGCGACCTGACGCTGAAGTTCGCCATGCTCCAGTTCAACGAGGACACCCTGCCGTTCTTCATGGGCGGTGACACGGTGTCGGCGGTCAACGCCACCGACAACCCCGGCGTCTACGCCTACAACGTGCCGGACGGACCGCAGTTCGACGAGCGCGCCCTCGGCCTGGAGTTCCACGACGGCGCGGACATCACGTACCGCTTCGTCATCCCGCGCGGCCAGGTGACCGCGTCGGACGACATCAAGCTGGTGCGCAAGGCCGCCGCCACCCTCGGCGTCACCTTCACGGCCCTGTCCTCCGGCGAGACCCAGCCGCTGGCGACCTTCGTCATGAAGGACCCGTCGTACGCGGTGGCGTGACCCGGCGCCCCCGGTCTCACGGGGGCGCCTCCCGCGGGGTGCCCGGCGACCGGCAGGCCCGGTGCGGGCACCCCGCGACACCGGCACACCGCTCCGTAGGCGACCGGAACATCCGGTGCGTCCCGCTCCACCATGCCGCTCAGAACCCACCGCCGCGCCCGCACCGTTCCTCCCGGACCCGCCGGGCGCGGCCCCTTCCCGAAACGGAGACCCGATGGCCACCTTCGACGTGAACGCCGCCCGCGCCCAGCGCATGGAGGCGCTCGGCCGCACCTGGTCCTTCGAGATCGACGGCGAGACCTACAGGCTGCCGACCGAACTGACCCGCTCCACCGCGCGGGCCCTGCGCGGCCTGGACGACAACGACGTCGACGGCCTGCTCGAACTCCTCATGGGCGCCGAACAGTTCGCCCGCTTCGAGCGGCTCGACGTCACCATGCAGGACATCGCCGCCATCCTGGAGGCGTACGGCAAGGAGACGGGGCTCGGCCTGGGGGAAGGCTGAGCCTCGTCGCGTTCGCCGAAGAACACGCCGAGGCCCTCGAAGCCGACCTGCTCCGCCACTACGGGGTGGACCTGCTCGACTGGTACCGCGGCCGGCTCTCCTCCCGGCGGCTGGCGATCCTGATCAAGCACCTGCCGCGGGACAGCGCCACCATTCGCGAGACCGACGGCGAGGCCGCCGACTGGGGTGTCGGCGACTACCTGCTGGCGGCCGTCGTCGACCATCTCGCCGCGGCCAACTGGATGTTCTCCGTCGTCAACGGCGACGGGGAGTCCGACCCGCCGGAGCAGCCGGTCCCGGTTCCCCGCCCGGGCGACTCCACCAGGCACGAGCCCAAGGACGACGCCCCCGCCGACGACAGCCCACCGGCCCGCCCGAGCCCGTCGGAACTGGCGCACTTCTTCAGCTGACCGGTGCTCCGCCGGCCGTCCCCCGGCGGGATGGTCGGCAGGCGCCGGTGACTCGGAATGCCGGCTACGACTGAAGCCCGCCCAGGGCGACCCACACCAGAAGCGCCGCAAACAGGCCGCAGGGCAACGAGATGAACAAGACACCCTTCCATGGATCCAGACGGGAACGGTGCTCCGCCAGCTTGGCGTCCCTCAGATCCTTCGGGTCGTAGGAGATGGTGACCGCGTCCCCCACCCGATATTGCGGCCTCTTGCCGGCCAGAAACACCGTGACTTCGGGATTCCAGTTGGACTCGAACACAAAACGGTGCGTACCGCTCGCGAACTCACTGGCCGACGTGCACCGTCCGGGCATCTCTTTTCGACGCCACCTCTTCCGTGTCTCACGCAGTGAGGCCCACACGCCGATGGCCACCCACATCACGGCAAGAGAATAGGCCCAGCTCTTACCGTTCGGCGCAGCAACAGCCAAATACTGACCAATCACTCAAACCCCCCAAAGCGCCTCGCGTGCTTTCTTTTTGAGCTTAATATTCGAGTGACGTCGTGTCAAATTCCATCCCGGCGCAGAGATGAAAGGGGCCCATGCCTTATGGGGGAAGCAACAGACGAGGAAGCCAGAAACATTGCACAACTCCAGGAACGACTCACCAAGCTGGAAGGAGAGGTCAAAAAGAAGTCGGACGAGCACGACAAGGCAACTCTGCCCGGCGGAGCCGAATTCGACAAGGAAGACGTCCAGCTGAAGTGGACCGACTACCTCACCATCCTTGCGGTCGCCAAGGCCGTGTCGGTCATCAAGCTCGAACTGCCGGCCCTGCTCGACGCGGGAAAGCTCGTGGAAACAGGGCTGGAAAGAATCACGGGAAAGACGCGCAATCAGTGGGGTTGGCTGTTCGGCCAAAAACCTGTCCCTCCCGAGGAACTCATAAACAATGCCAAACGGGAGATCCAGTCGATATACGACCCGAAACTGGAGACCTTGACCAGGAGGACGCAGAGCCTCACCGACAGGCTGGAGAACACAAGGACTGCGCTGAGCAACACCAACCGCCGGCTCCAACAGACAAGTGACGCCCTGCGGGCCCAGCAGCGCACCACCCGTCGCGGGGTCCAGGAACTGCCCCGCCAGAGTGCCGCCGGCTCGCTCGACCAAGCCGCCCAGCTACGGGAACTGGAAACCCGTGTCAACGGCCTGATCCGCGTGCTCGGTTCGTAGCCACCTATCGGCCCCGGAGAATCCATGACCCTCGTACAGTCACTCGGGAGAGCCGCTACCTCTCTCCGTACCCTTTCCAGCAACTTTTCCTCCGCCGAACGTGCTGTCAGCGGTCTGAAGCAGCACGCGACCGCGGGCGGTAACAGCCTCACATCGCTCAAGACCTCGTCCGGTCAGTCCACCAAGGAACTGAAATCACTTCAGCAGGCAGCTGACAAAGCGGAGAAATCAGTCACCAAGGCCGGCAAGTCCGGGCAGACCGGCGGGACCGCGATCGGCAAGTTCCAGTCCGGCGCCGCCAAGGCCGACAAGGGCATGCAGGGTCTCAACAAGTCGATGAAGGGGAACCTCATCGGCGTCCTCATGGCGCTGCTGGCACCGCTGATCGCCAAGATCGTGGACATGGCGATGCAGTCGAAGACCATGCAGAAGGTCCTCAAAACCGCCTTCGGTGTCATCAAGAGCGTCATCACCACCGTGATGAAGGCGGTCGGCCCGATCATGCAGGCCGCAGGCACGCTGATGAAGAAGGTGTGGAACCAGATCAAGACGGCGGTCTCGGTCGTCGTCAAGGCCGTCGCCACCGTCATCAAGACCTACTTCACCCTCTGGAAGACGATCATCACCACGGCCATGAACGCCGTGAAGAAGGTCGTCACCACCGCCTGGAACGGCGTCAAGTCCATCATCTCGCCGGTGGTCAACTGGATCAGATCCGTGGTCCCGGCCGCCTTCACCGCCGTCAAGAACAAGCTCTCCAGCGCCTGGAACGGCCTGAAGTCCATCGCCGGCAACGCGTTCGGCGCCATCAAGGGAGCCGTCAGCGGCCCGATCAACGCCGTGATCGGCCTGATCAACTCGGCGATCGGCAAGCTCAACGGCATCCGGGTCTCCGTACCGGGCTGGGTGCCGGTGGTCGGCGGGAAGTCCTTCGGCATCCATCTGCCGACCATCCCCCGGCTCGCCGAGGGCGGCATCGTCCAGCCGCGGAACGGCGGTGTGCACACCATCGTCGCCGAGGCCGGCGAGGCCGAGGCCGTCCTGCCGCTCTCCAAGCTGAGCCGGCTGCTCGGCCACACCACCCGCGTCGGCCAGGTCGGCGCCGGTGCCGCCGCCACCAGCGGCGGCTTCTACATCGAGCAGTACTACGAGGCGACGACCAGCAACCTCCAGGACACCGCGGCCTCCCTGCTGTTCCTGTCGAAGGCCCGAGGATGAGTGGCACCGCCTCGTTACGTGACCCACTGGCCGGAGTCGCCGGCCCGCTGCGCACCTTCGCCGGCAACGCCGCCTCGGCGGGCGGGGCGGCACAGCGCCTGACCGGCTCGCTGCGCCAGGTGACCACGGCGGCCGACCGGATACGGACGGGTGCCTCCTCCGCGGGCACAGGCCTCAAAGCCATGGCGTCCCTCGCCACCAAGGCCGCGAGCGGGCTGCGCAAAACCGGCGCCTCCGCCACCACCGCCGCCTCCCGCATCCGCGCCGGCGCCGGAAAGATCCGGGGTCCGCTCGCCGTGCTCGGGTCGCTGGCCGCCGCCTCCGGTGTCTTCGGGTCCCTGACCGACCTGTTCGGCACGTACACGCCCACGGTCACCAAGTTCATGACCCTGTTCGGCACCGCCATGACGCTCGGCTCCATCGCCATGACCGGGATCAACACGGCCATGAAGGCGAACCCGCTCGGCTTCGTCCTCGGCATCGTCACCCCGCTGGTCGCCTACCTCGTCGACTACGCGGTGAACTCGTCCACCGGCCAGAAGATGATCCAGCAGGTCTTCCAGGCCGCGCTGGACGGCTTCCGGGCGGTCTGGGCGTTCATGGCGCCGGTCATCCGGAGCTGGGCGAAGACCGTCACCGAGGTGTTCGAGGGCATCCAGAAGACCGCCCGCTCCGTGCTCAAGACGATCGGCTCCGCGCTCGGCGCCGGGTTCAGGGGCGCGAGCGGTGCGGTGTCGAACGCGACGCACGCCGTCACCTCGCTCATCAAAGGCGCCTGGAACGGCTTCCGGGGCGTCATCCAGCCGACCGTCAACTGGCTGACCAGGACGCTTCCCTCGGCCTTCACCCGGGTACGCGACGCCGTGTCGAGGTCGCTGCACGGCATGGGGACGTTCATGTCCACCGGCATCCAGACGGTCGCCGGGGTCGTCACCGGTCCCGTGAAGGGCCTGATCGCCTTCGCCAACTGGATCATCGACGGGCTCAACCACCTGAGCTTCAGCTTCCTCGGCAAGAAGTTCGGTGTGCACCTGTCGAAGATTCCGCAGCTCGCCGAGGGCGGCGTCGTCCTGCCGGCCTCGGTGCCGGGCGCCTCCGCCGTCCAGCCGCTCTCCTCTCTCGGCCGCCTCCTGCCCGCGCCGGCCGGCGCCTCCGCCACCACCGGGCCCGCCTGCTTCGCCGGCCGCCCCGGGGTCCGCGTCTACCAGGAGCGCGAGGGCAGCAGCCCGCTGACCATCGCGGAGGATCTGCTCTTCCTGCGCCGCGCCGCCGCCTGACGTCTCCGCCGCCGAACGTCTCCGCCGTCTGACGTCCCCCTGTCCGGCGCCTGACATCCGGCGTACGGCACCTGGCGCCGAGCCGCGCCCCGCATCCCGTCGGCAGCTCGGCACCTCGGCACTCCGCACCACGGCGACGCCGCCCCGCCCGCACCGCTGCCCGAGACGCGCCGCCGTGTGCCGCGCCGCGGTGCGCCGCGCCGCCGTGCCCGTGCGCACCCCGCCGGCCCCACCCGACGGCGCGTTCCCGCCCGTATCCCCAGCCCGAAGCCAGCAGCCCGAAGCGAGGTGACGGCCCGACATGGCCGATACCGTCTCCACCCTCCCGACCACCACCACCGACACCGGCCTCTCCGACGACACCGCTCCCGGCTCACTGATCACCCTCGACGGGCAGATCCAGTGGGGCGGGCTCCTCATGGGCACCGGCACGCCCTACCCGGTGGACCGCACCGGCATCACCGGCTGGGACGATCTGCCCGAGCTGGACCTCGGTGACGTGCTCCGGCCCGACCAGCACGGCTCCTGGCCCGGGGACCGCTGGGCCCAGCCCCGTCTGATCGGCGCGACCGTATGGCTGGCGCCGCCGGCCGGCACCGACCCGCTCGCGACCGCGACGGCGTTCCGCTCCGCGACCGGCCCCGGCGGTCAGGAACGCTGGCTCGCCGTCCGGCTGCTGGGCGAGACCCTGGCCGTGCGCGCCCGGGTCAGCCGCCGCGTCGTACCGCAGGACCGCTCGTACGCCCTCCAGGGGTTCGCCAAGGTCAGCCTCCAGTGGACCGCCACCGATCCGCGCCGCTACGGCACGGTGCTGCACGAGGCGGTCACCGGACTGCCCGTCAGCGAGTCCGGCCTCGTCTGGGACGACGACACCGGCTCCGGCCTCCGGTGGCCCCTGGACTGGGGGACCGCCGGCACCGCCGGGTCGCTCACCGCGGTCAACGCCGGCGGCGCCGCCGTGCGGCCCGTGGTGGAGTTCCGCGGCCCGGTGCAGCGGCCGTCGCTGACCCGGCTCTCCGACGGCCGCCAGCTCCAGTACGACCTGGCACTGGGCGCCGGGGACGTCCTCACCGTGGACACCGAGGCCGGCACGGTGCTGCTCAACGGCACCGCGTCCCGCATCTACACGGCCACCCCGGACTCGTCGCCCGAGCAGCTGTTCCAGCTGGAGCCGGGCACCACCGGCCTGGCGTTCCGCTCGGACGACACGACCCCGTCCCCCGCCGCATCGGTCACGGTGCGCTGGCGCGACGGGCACTGGTGACCGCGGGGCGCCGACGGTCCGCCGGAGCCTCACCGTTCGGCCCGCTCCCCTGCTCTCTCACGTTTTCTCTCTCACGTTCCGTCTCACGTTCTCTCTCCCGCCTTTCCCTTCCGCCGCATCCCGCAGAACCGTCCAGACCGTCCAGGAGGACCTCATGCCCGTGCGCAGCGCATGGCTCGTCAACCGCACCGACGCCGTGTCCGGTCAGTCCCGTACCGACACCCGGCTCGCCCCGACCGGCACCATGACGCCGACGAGCGGCCTCGCCAGCCGCAGCGGCATCGTCCCGGGTTCGCCCGACGGCAAGTTCCTGATGTCCGCGTTCTACGTCTTCAGCTCCACCGCGGGCATGACCGCCACCATCGCCCCGGGCCGCGCCGTCGTCCAGGGCACGGAGGCGGCCGGCGCCTACCCGGTCGCCCTCACCGACTACACCAGCGTGGTCTTCGCCGACGGTGACGCCAACAACCCGCGCATCGACCTGGTGGTGCTGCGGATCTACGACGCCCAGTACGACAACTCCGGCCGCACCGAGGCCGTCCTGGAGGTCGTCCAGGGCGCGCCGGCCGGCACCCCCCAGGCCCCCGAGGTGCCCGCCGCCTCCCTGCCGCTGGCCACCGTGCGGATCCCGGCCGGCGCCTCCGTCGGCACCGGCGGCATCGCCTGGTCGAGCGCCGTCACCGACCTGCGCACCTCCACCGTCGCGGCCGGCGGCATCCTCCCGCTGTACGGGAACACAGCCGAGGCGGGCAGCTACCCGGGCCAGTACCGGGACGTCGGCAACCAGATCCAGCGCTGGAACGGCTCCCAGTGGGCGGGCTACCCGAGCCAGATCGGCGGGATCGCCCCGACCGGGCAGCTCGCCACCGGCGGTTACGTGGGCCAGTACCGGGACAACAACGGCCGTCTGGAGCGCTGGAGCGGCACCGCCTGGGTGCTCGCCATGCCGAGCCCGGCGTTCGCCTACAACAACGACGGCGGCTACTGCAAGACCACCACCTGGTCCGAGGCGCTGACGGACACCAACGGTGCGACGGTCACCGCCACCTTCACCGCGCCGGTGTCGGGGAAGGTCCTGGTCACCCTGGGCTATCAGGGCCAGCCGTCCGTCGACGGCGGCTGGGGCCGGATGTCCGCCAACATCCGCAAGGACGGTGTCCTGGTCACCGGTCAGGGCGCCGACGAGACCCGTTCGGCCGTCACCACCGGCCGGGGCAACCAGTCGGTGAGCACCGTCTTCCCGGTCACCGGGCTGGTGGCGGGCGCCCAGTACACCGCCGTCTCGGCGTACTCCTCCAGCGCCACGACCAACAACCACTGGTTCGACAACCGGTTCATCCGCGTCGACCCGATGCTCTGAGGAGGGCCGCGTGACGAGTTCGCCCCGTACGGCGTACACCCCGCTCACCCCCGTCTACCGGGCGGTCTTCTGCGACCTGCGCACCGACCAGGTCCTGGACGTACTGCCGCTGACGGAGACGAAGTTCGACGACTACATCGGCAAGTCGGGATCGCTGTCGGCGACGGTCCCGCTGCCGGACGCCGCGCTGGCGAGGCGGGCCCGCGCGGCGCTGGTGCCGGGCCGCACCGCGGTGTGGCTGGAGCGGGACGGCGACATCTGGTGGGGCGGGGTGCTGTGGACCTGCACTCCGTCCAGTGACGAACGCGGGCGTGTCCAGGTGGAGTTCCAGGCCGGCACCTTCGACTCGTACCTGGACCACCGCATCCTCGCGCACGACGTCTCCTACACGGCGCTGGACCAGTTCGAGATCGCCCGGCTGCTGGTGGCGCACGCCCAGGAGCAGCCCGGCGGTGACATCGGCATCCAGCTCGGCCACGAGATGTCCGGGGTGGCGCGGGACTGCTCCTTCGCCTACTCCTCGCTCACCCGCGTCCGCGAACTGCTGGACCAGCAGGCACAGCTGGCGGACGGCTTCGAGTGGCGGGTGCACTGCTACCGGGACGCCGAGGGCCGCCGGGCCAAGCGGCTCCAGCTGGGACACCCGACCATCACCACCAGCGCCTTCGACATCGTCCTGGACCACCCCGGTCAGGTCCTCACCTACAGCCTGCCGGCCGACTCGACCGTGCAGGCCGATGTGTGGGTGGCCCGCGGCGACTCGCCCAACACGGACCAGTCGGAGGAGTCCCGGCCGCTCACCGTGTCCGTGGACTCGCCCGGGGACCTGGCGGACGGCTGGCCGCGTCTGGAGGCCACCTCGGACCACAGCGGGGTCACCGACGAGGCCACGCTGCGTTCCCTGGCCGAGGCCGAACTGGCCCGCCAGCGCATGCCGGAGGTCATACCGGAGATCACCGTGCGGCTGGACGGCCGGATCACCCCGGCACTGCTGGGCGCGGGCATCCGGCTGCGGCTGCGCGACCTGTGGCACCAGGAGCCGCGGGACGAGCGGTACCGGATCGTCGGCATCGCGGTGGAGCCGCCCCAGCGCACCAAGGCCGAGACGGCGACCCTCTATCTGGAAGGGGTGTGAGACATGGCCACCATCCCCACCGATCTCCTGGACCGCATCCGGGACATCGAACGCCGTATCCGCGGGCTGATGGCGAGCGCCAACAGCAGTCCCGCGATGAACCAGGTCGGCAGCGGCGACATCGTGGTCGGCGACCAGGGCCGCATCCGCGCCCGGACCTCGCTGGGCGAGGACCTGCTGCTGGTCGGCCGGGTGCAGCCGGACCGGGACAGCGAGGCCCAGCGGTACCAGCAGGGGTTCGAACTGCGCCGCGACGACGGTTCGCTGGCGCTGTCCCTGGTCACGGCCGATCCGGTGAACTCCCCGGTGCAGGCGCTGCGGGTCCTCGACCACAAGGGCGAGGCGGTGGTGGCCACCGACTCGGCCCGCGGCGGCCTGGCCCGCCCCTACCTGCCGTTCCCGACGCCGGTGCCGGTGGGCACGGCGGGCTGGGAGAGCACCGGCGCCACCGAGTGGACCACGCTCTACGCGGGTCCCGGTTTCGCCCAGCATCCCCGGGTGTACTGCGCGCTGGCCGTGTCCGGGACCGTGGGAGCGGCCGTCCGGCTGCTGGTCAACGGTGCGGTGGTGGGTGCGGAGCAGACCCTCTCCGGAACGGCCGGGCAGACGGTGGCACTGACCGTGACCCTGGTGGAGGACCTCCCCGCCTCCTTCGGCGACACGCTGTCCTTCGAGATCCAGGCGAAGGTCGCGGCCACCGGCGACACCGTCGCCTGCCAGCCGCGCGGACTGTACGGGGTGCAGTCCTGACGGATGCAGTCCCGACGGATGCAGTCCCGACGGATGCAGTCCCGACGGATGCAGTCCCGACGGATGCAGTCCCGACGGGTGCGCTCCTGACGGGACACCCCGCGCAGGAGACGGCCCTCCCCCTTCTTCGTTCCTTCCCGACCCACCGGAGTTTCCGTGCTGCCCGAATCCATCCCGACCGTCCGGCTCACCGCCCAGTACCTCTCCCTCGACGGACGCCCGCTGAGCGGCAGCGTCGAGTTCCAGCCGCCGGCCCTGCTCACCCACTCCGATGCCGACGTGTTCGTCGGCGGCCCGACCACCGCGGCCCTCGACTCCGAGGGCCGCATCGATGTGACGCTCCCGGCCACCGACGCCGAGGGCTGGAACCCGCTCGGCTGGACGTACACCGTCACCGAGCGGCTGGGCGGGGTCGGGCGGCCCCGCACGTACCACATCGCCCTGTCGGCCGCCGCTCCCGTGGTCGACCTCGCCGACATCGCCCCCGCCGACCCCGCCGGGACCCAGTACGTCACCGTGCCGGGCCCCGCCGGGCCGCAGGGCGAGCCGGGACCCCAGGGGCCGGCGGGCCCGGTCCGCTCGGTCAACGGCCACACCGAGGCGGACATCATCCTGACCGCCGCCGAGATCGGCGCCCTGGCCACGTCGGCCGCCGGGAAGGCCGGCGGTGTCGCCCAGCTCGACGCGGGCGGCAAGGTGCCGCTGTCCCAGCTGCCGGACGGCACCGGCGGGGGCGTCACGTCCGTCAACGGACAGACCGGTGCCGTCACCCTGGCCGCCGCCGACCTGGGCGCGCTGACCCAGGCCGCCGGTGACGCCCGGTACCTCGCGATCGGCTCGGCACCCGTCCTCTCCGTCAACGGGCAGACCGGCGCGATCACCCTGACGGCCGCCGACCTGTCCGCGGTCCCCGCCGACCAGGCCGTCCTGCTCACCGGTGCCCAGACCGTCGCCGGCGCCAAGACGTTCTCCACCGTCCCGACGGTCACCGCCGACCCCGCCAACGGCAACCAGCTGGTACGCCGCTCCTACGTGGACGCCGTGGCCTCGTCCGGGACCTGGACGCCGGCCGCCCTGGGCTTCAAGGCCTGGGCGTTCGACCCGGCGGCGTCCTCCGTGACCAGCCCCCAGTACTGCATCAACGGCACGGTCTACCTGATCGGCGTACCGCTGACGACCGCCGCCACCATCACCAACGTCGTCTTCTACGTCCCCGGTTACGTGGGCGGCACGCTCGCCGCCACCTCCTACGCCGGGCTGTACACCAGCGCCGGCGCCAGGGTGGGTGTCACCGGCTCCCTCGACAGGCTGATTACCGCGACCGAGGGCACCACCTTCGTCCTGAAGCTGACGACGGCCTACGCCGCCGCCGCCGGCAACTACTGGGTGGCGCTGCTGGTCAACGGGCCCGACCCGAAGAACAGCGGGCCCGCCTTCATGGTGGGCGCCAGCGTCGGCGACTTCCCGGGCGGCAGCGCGCGGATGCCCGGCGCGTTCGTGCGGCACGCGCGCCTCGCCGCCACCGGGCAGACATCGCTGCCTGCCTCGTTCACCCCGTCCACCGTCGTCACGGACGCCAACGCCATCTGGGCCGCGGTCTCCTGACGGGAGCGCCCCCCGGCCGCCAGTCGGGCCGGGGCCGCGCCGTGACGGTCCGAGCACACCGACAGCCCCCTACCCGCGGATAAGCCGCGGGTAGGGGGCATGTTCGTGCTTGCGCCAGGTCCAGGGCAAGAAGAACGGCCGGACGGGCCGGCTACCGCGCTGCGCACCATCGCGGTTACCCGGCGCGGCCGCCTCCGGGTGCCCAGGACGGGCGGGGAAGAGGATGCGACGCTGGAGTGAGGGGCCCGCGAGTGGAGGTCCGAGTGCGTCTCATCCGTTCCCAGGACCGCGCGACCGATCCGGAAGGCAGGTGCGTCCCATGCGCACGTCGACCCGTATCGCCGGTGCCCTCACCGGCCTGACCCTCACCCTCGGCGGTGCGGTCCTCGCCGCTCCCGCGGTCCGGGCGGACATCCCCGCCTGCACGCAGATGGCCGAGCTGGCCGGTGCCACCGCTTCCGACTCCGTCACAGCGGCCTGCGGCCGTGGCGTGGTCGGAGACCTCCAGGGTTGTGTGACGGGGCTGACCGGGGCCGGAGTGGCGGGCGGCGCCGCGACCGGTGCCTGCCGGGCGGCGGCCCACGAACCGCGTTAGACATCGACGTCACCACCCCGCTCCCACCGACGCGCAGGCAGCGTGCCGACGCGACCGGTCGAGGCCGGTCGAGGCCGGTGACGTCATGCCTCTCCGGGGCCGGGCGGTCACCGCCCGGGCGCGGCACCCGCGCGGTGACCGGTCCGCCCCGCCTCGCGGGCCTCATGCCGAGTGCTCATGCTGAGTAGGAGGGCGCCGTCGTCTTGAGACTCGTCCTTCCCGAAGGCCGAACGGAGGCGCCTGAGAAGAGGAGGAGGAAGCCATGCGCATGCGAAGGATCCTGGGCCTCGTCCTGGCCGCGGCGACCCTCGCCGGCGTGAGCGCCGTCGGCGCTGTCGGTGCCGGGGCCGCCTCGTCTCCGAACATCTCCAGAGACGACTGCACGGCCGCCGGCGGACAGATCATTTCACGCCCCTACGCCGGCGACGCCTGCGCGCTGCCGGAGGGGACCACGCAGGCGATCACTTGACGGTCGGCGCACGGCTCGATCCGCGCGCCCCCAAGCGCGTGGTCACCGTGTTCCCGCAGGACCGCTGGAACGACGGCGGCATCCGTGGCCTGGCGGCCGGCCGGACCACGGAACGGCCGCCCGGCCCCAACTCCTGCGACGGTCCCGGCCACATCTCCCTCACCCGCGCCGGCGCCGCGCCTGGAGCAAGGGCCGCCCGTTCGTCAATCCACACCAGCACCGTGCGAAGAGACCACCCATCCGGCCGGGGTGGTCTCTTCGTTGCAGGGCCTGTCCGACGGGCCGCGTCACCGACCCCGCACCCCACAGCAATGTCACCCGAATGGCGCAACAAGACGTGCCACCCACACGGGTGAAGATCAAGCTGATGAGTGCCCCAACCGAGGCAATCCGCGAAAGGGGAACCACATGCGCATTCGACGAATCCTCGCCGCCGTCATCGCCACTTCAGCCCTCGCCGGACTCGGCCTCACAGGCGCCGCCACCGCCATCGCCGCCACACAGGGCGCCCCATCCGCCGTCACCCCTTCCGAGTGCAAGCAGGGCGGCGGAATGCCCGATCTGACGGACAACCTCTGCAAGGGCGGTACGCACAACGGCGAGCCGGTCGACTGACCCCCAGGCGCCCCGCAGCCACGCGCGGCGGGGCGCTCCCAACGCGAACGAGGCTCTCGGGCAGGCTCTCCGAAGGCTGCTCAGGTCTCCTATGGCGGCGACGTTCGCGAGTCGACCGTGGACTGGTTCATGGATCAACCGAGGATGGGGGCCGGGTGCGCGGACCCTTTGTAGCCAGGCACCTCGTCGGAGTGAGGCGCGGGCGGCGTCTCGTCAGACCTTCTCGACTCGCACGGAGTGTCCCGCGAGGAGCTGATTCATGTCGTCGGTGTCGGAGGTGAAAAGGGTTGCCTGAGCTCCCTGCGCGGCTTCCCGCCCGGCCACAGCTGCCAGGACGGCGTCGATGGCGTACCTATGCCCGTGCAGCCCGGCTGCCTTCAGCATGTCGCGCGCCATGGCGATCACGTGGTCGTCCGTGTGCACGACGTGAATCCGGGACAGTGTCCAGTTCCACAGTGCCTGCCTCGACGTTTCGCATGGGTCCCATGCTTCCAAGGTCGTGAGCGCCGACGTGGTGATCGGGATGTCGAGCCTCGGAGCCGTTTTGATCAGCGCAGTCATCTCCCGATCGCCGTGAACCGCCTTGGAGAGGGCCTCGGAGTCGAACACGAAGACGCGGTGTCGCGGCTGGTGCAGCTTTGCTCGGGCGCTGCGGCTCACGCGGCCTCGTCCGAATGTGATCCCTGCTTGTCATGCCAGTCGTCGAGAGCGGCGATGCGGTCCAGCGCTGCCTGCTGCTCGTCGTCCGATACGGCACCGTGCTCTTCTTCGAGGCGTTCGGCCAACTCACGCAGTCGGTCCATGGCGTCCTGATGAGCGGCGGCGGCGGCGATGTAGCCGGACACCCCGCGCGCGTCGACGCGCCCCTTGATCGACTCCACCAGCTCTTCCGGTACGGTGATGGTGATCTTCCGGGTTGCCATACTTTAAGTATGCCACGCCGTGTGGCGTGGCCTGCTCTTCTCGGAGAAGCGGATATCCGAGAGATCAACTCGTCCTCCGCTCCCGCGCCGCCCACGCGAATGGCCCCGGACGAGGAACCCGAGGCCGACTGGAGCGCCTCCCCTGGATGTCAGAAGCCGTTGTGCTCCGCGTCGAACAACACGGCGTCGATCGGCCAGGTCAACCGCTATGCCGGGTCTTGCACTCAGCCGCGCTCGTCCGTCGTTGCATGTCGACGTTGTCACACAGTCGGCCAGTCCTCGACGGCATGCCCCCAGGGCAGTTCTCGTCCACCGCATACTCACCCTCACGACACCAAACTGCTTAGGGACAGGTTCGTTTCGGAAGTCCGGCGAATCCTGATCTTTCCAGCGACGGGCGGAAGCGCTGTCTGACCTGTCGGGTAGGGTGCGATGCTCAAACGGTCGGAGCCCGCGGAGCGCAGTGGCGCGGCCGTCATGGCGATCCGGGGGGATCATGCGGAAAAGAATTGTTCTACGCCGGTACGTGTGCGTGGGCGCTGCCGCGGCCGTGCTGGCACTGGGAGGGGTCGGAGTCGCTGGATCCGCGACCAGGGCGCAGGCGGTGGAATCGCAGCAGCGCGTTGTGTATTCGGAATCGGCGACGGTCGACGGCATGCTGACGTTTTCGCTGGTGTCGATGAACGCCGACGGTTCCGACCGCCGGACCTTGGTTCCGACTGGTGACGGCCTGCCGCAGGCCAAGTACGACAGCCCGGTCTTCTCGCCCGACGGGCGGCACCTGGCGTTCATCAGCGAGGACGGGTTCGCGGACATCTGGGTCGCCAACCCCGACGGCAGCGGAGCGCGGCCTGTCGCCATGGACGTGCAGGACCCCGACGGCTGGGTGACCCAGCTCGCCTGGGGCCCGAACAGTGACATGCTCTACCTGGGCTTCCAGTCCAAGCCGGGTCACGACCGCCTCCGGCTGATGAAGGTCAACCTTGACGGCAGCGGGCTCGGCTACGTGCTGCCCGACCAGCCGCACGTGTTCGACGGTCAGCCCTCGGTTGCCCCGAACGGCACGCTGGCCTTTCTTCGCGGCGGCACCATCGAGGTCTACGACCCGCGCCAGGGCAGTACACCCACCCCGCTCACCTCGGGCCTCCAGCCCGCGTACTCGCCGGACGGCACCAAGCTCGCCTTCAGTCGGCAGGCATCGCACGGGTTCCAGGTGTTCGTACGCGACCTGGCGAGCGGCAAGGAGACACAGATCACGGACGACCTCGGCGGGGTCATGTACCCCTCCTGGTCGCCCGACGGCAGCAAGCTGGCCTACCTTGCCGGCGGCACCGATATGCGGCTGACGATCCATTCCGCCACCGCTGCCGGGGGCCCGGGCACAGCAATCACCAGTGCGGACGTCCAGGGCGACGGACCTCCCACCTGGGTCATCCCCGCCCGCATTTCCAGCCCCGGCGCAGATTTGACGGGTGATGGTAAGGCGGATCTGGTGGCCCGGGACGGTTCGGGTGTGCTGTGGCTGTACAAGGGGACGGGCAATGCATCCGCTCCATACACGGCGCGCGTGAAGATCGGTGGAGGCTGGAACACCTACAACTCCTTGACCTCGGCAGGCGACCTGACGAGCGACGGCAAGGCGGACCTGGTCGCCCGAGACAGTTCGGGCGCACTGTGGCTGTACAAGGGGACGGGCAATGCATCCGCCCCCTACACGGCGCGCGTGAAGATCGGTGGAGGCTGGAACACCTACAACTCCTTGACCTCGGCAGGCGACCTGACGAGCGACGGCAAGGCGGACCTGGTC
>NZ_JBEXZD010000038.1:0-34883 GCF_040628575.1 Streptomyces sp. NPDC006393 | reverse complement strand
CTCGCCCGAGACAGTTCGGGCGCACTGTGGCTGTACAAGGGGACGGGCAATGCGTCCGCTCCCTATGCCGTCCGGGCCAAGATCGGTGGGGGCTGGAACGTCTACACCGCGCTGAGCTGAGCACGGGCTGGGCGACCCGAATCGGGGGCGACCTTACCGAGGGGAGGGGCGGTACTCGCGTACCGCCCCTTCGGCAGCGTCCCCAGGTTGTCCCCAGGACTATTCGGCGGGGCTGGCAGTGACGGCCGTTGCGCAGTGGCCACGGCGGGGGCGCTGATTCGGCTGGGATGCCGCGGGGGAAGCTGGAAGCAACGGCCCCGGACCCAGGTCTGATCCAGGGGCTCTTCAGTTGTGCCCCCGGCAGGATTCGAAGCTGCGACACACGCTTCAGGAGTTCGCTCTGGGGCTCGACCTGGTCCTGTCTCCTGTCACCGTGCCGACCGGCCAGGGGTGCTCGTGTACGCCACCGTCCGACGTCGTCGATGTCAGTCGTGGATGTCAGGGGCGTGGATGTCGGGGGCGTGGATGTCAGGGGAAGGGCCACCGAGGGCTGTCGGCACTGTCTGCCACTGCCCAGGGCCATGATGAGTACACAGCACCCTACAGAGCGGTCGACGGGAACGTTCGGTGTGATCGCCTCGTCGACTCACCGGGAGGGAGCGCAGGTGAAGACACGGCAGAGGGGCCGAGACGTCCCCGGGCCTGATACGCCTTGGGATGAGGTTGTTCCCTGTCTCTGGGTGGGAGGCCATTTCTGGGCAGGTCCCACCGGAGAGATACAGCCGGCCATTGCGGTCCGGGAGTTCGATCTGGTGATCAGTCTCTTTGCTCGCGATGGGCACGGACCGGACCCCCAGATCGAGCACGTGGTCTCTGAAATCCCAGACGCCCCCCTCACGGCTGGGCAGATCCTCACGGTCCAGCAGCTTGCCCTCATGGCCGCACGGGCCGTGCGGGATGGGCGCTCCACATTGGTCCGCTGCCACTCCGGCTACAACCGCTCCAGCCTGGTGGTCGCTCAGACGCTCATCGAGCTGGGACACGACACCACCGCAGCGATTGCCCTTCTCCGGGAAAGGCGCTCCCCACTGGCCTTGAACAACCAGGTCTTCGAGCAGTACCTCACTTCGGGCCTTGACGTCGCCTGCCTCTTGACCAGCCTCGAAATGCCCTCCTGAGGCGGCCTGAGAGCCCTTTGACGGCCGAGAGACGGTCCGGCACTCTCTTGCTCACGCGGTCAGCTGACTTCCGGGTCGGCCAGCAGCACCACGCGGTCCGCTTGCACATCGAACCCGAGCACCGGATGCACTCCGCCCTCTCCCGACATCAGCACCGGCTTGCCCAGCCTTCGCCCGATCGCCGTGAAGAACCCGCACAGGATGTCCAGCCGCTTCTGCCCCTGCAGCTCCCGCAGGTCGACATCGAAGTCGATCACGCTGTCCGACAAGAACCGGAAGATCGCCAGAACCTCGGGGACAGGCCAGACACGCAGAAGCGGGCACTCGGCGTTCGCAGGGCGCGACAGCACCTTCTCGGCCGAAGGCAGCGGGATGACAGCTTCGCCCTCGAGATAGTCGTGCCTCCAGCCGCTGTCTTCGACCAGGTCGAGAACCGCCTGCCAGTCCTCAACCGAGGCGTCGCCGACCCACACCTCAGGCAGCGTCCCCATCAAGTCCGGGTCGAAGAAGCTCCTGACCTCATCCCACAACAGATCCGGCACCCGGCCATGCTGCACACCGACCGGAGCCGACGCAGCCCATTTTCCTGGGCGAGGGCATAGACGCACCCTCGGTGTTCCGGAGCCCGGAGAGCGCACGTAGCGCACGGCCCCATCGCCCTGACGGCCCACAGGCGGCCCCAGAGTGCGAAGATGCCCCCTCCCGGCGGAGAAACCGCAGGTAGGGGGCATCTTCGTGGGCGCTTACTTCTTCTTGCCCTGGTTCTTGACCGCCTCGATGGCCGCTGCGGCTGCCTCCGGGTCGAGGTAGGTGCCGCCGGGGTTGAGGGGGCGGAAGTCGGCGTCGAGCTCGTAGGAGAGCGGGATGCCGGTGGGGATGTTCAGGCCGGCGATGTCGGCGTCCGAGATCTGGTCGAGGTGCTTGACCAGGGCGCGGAGGCTGTTGCCGTGGGCCGCGACCAGAACCGTGCGGCCGGTGAGGAGGTCGGGGACGATGGCGTCGAACCAGTACGGGAGCATACGGGCGACGACGTCCTTCAGGCACTCCGTCTGCGGGCGCAGCTCCGGCGGGAGGGTCGCGTAGCGCGGGTCGGAGAACTGGGAGTACTCGGCGTCGCGGGCCAGCGGGGGCGGCGGGACGTCGTAGGAGCGGCGCCAGAGCATGAACTGCTCCTCGCCGAACTCCTCCAGGGTCTGCGCCTTGTTCTTGCCCTGAAGGGCGCCGTAGTGGCGCTCGTTCAGGCGCCAGGAGCGGTGGACCGGGATCCAGTGGCGGTCGGCGGCCTCCAGGGCGAGCTGGGCCGTGCGGATCGCGCGCTTCTGGACGGACGTGTGGACCACGTCCGGGAGCAGGCCGGCGTCCTTCAGCAGCTCACCGCCGCGGACCGCCTCCTTCTCGCCCTTGTCGTTGAGGTTGACGTCCACCCAGCCGGTGAACAGGTTCTTCGCGTTCCACTCGCTCTCGCCGTGGCGGAGGAGGATCAGCTTGTACGGTGCGTCGGCCATGTCTCCGAGCCTAATCCACGCATTCGGCGCCCTGCTCCGGTGCCCGGCAGGCGGACAGGGACCGGTCCGTCAGGCTGTCCGGCGCCTCGTCAGTTGACTGGTTCTGTTAATCGAGTGGCCTTCCGGCAAGTCGTCCTCGTAAGTTGTGCTCACCGCTTGAGCCGCTTACATCCGGGGGGTCCTCCATGTCGTCCGCCGCGCGTTTCAGACGTGCCGCCCGCGAGACCGTCTCCGGGCTCCCCCGCGAGTTCTGGTGGCTGTGGACCAGCACGCTGGTCAACCGGCTCGGCGCCTTCGTCGCCACGTTCATGGCGCTGTACCTGACGCTCGACCGCGGTTACTCCGCTTCCTACGCCGGTCTCGTCGCCTCCCTGCACGGGCTCGGCGGAGTCGTCTCCTCGCTCGCCGGCGGCGTGATGGCCGACCGGCTCGGGCGGCGGCCCACCCTGCTCGTCGCCCAGTCCTCCACCGCGCTCTCCGTCGCGCTGCTCGGGTTCGTGCGCGACCCGGTCGCGATCGCCGCCGTCGCCTTCCTCGTCGGGATGGCGTCCAACGCCTCGCGCCCCGCCGTGCAGGCGATGATGGCCGACATCGTGCGGCCCGAGGACCGGGTGCGGGCGTTCTCGCTGAACTACTGGGCGATCAACCTCGGTTTCGCCGTCTCCTCCATGGCGGCCGGCTTCATCGCCGAGTTCAGCTACCTCGCCGGCTTCCTGATCGAGGCGGGGATGACGGCCGTCTGCGCCGTCGTCGTCTTCCTCAGGCTGCCCGAGTCCCGGCCCTCCGGCCCCGCCGCACGCGAGGCCAAGCAGGACGTCGGCCTGGGGGCCGTGCTGCGTGACCGGCGGTTCATGGGCGTCGTCGGCCTCTCCTTCCTCGTCGCGCTCGTCTTCCAGCAGGGGTCGGTCGGCCTGCCCGTCGCCATGGGCCGCGCCGGGTTCACGCCCGCCGACTACGGCATGGCGATCGCGGTCAACGGCATCCTGATCGTCGCCCTCCAGATCCCGGTCACCCGGCTCATCGAGCGCCGGGACCCCAAGCGGCTGCTGGTCGTCTCGTCGCTGCTGGCCGGGTACGGGTTCGGGCTCACCGTCTTCGCCGGGTCGGTCGGCGTCTTCGCGCTCACCGTCTGCGTCTGGACCCTCGGCGAGATGATCAACGCGCCGACCCAGACCGGGCTCGTCGTCCGGCTGTCCCCGGTGCACGGGCGCGGCCGCTACCAGGGCGTGTACACCCTGTCCTGGTCCGTCGCCGCCCTCGTCGCCCCGCTGATGTCCGGCACGGTCATCGACCACCTCGGCGCGGGATGGCTCTGGGGGTCCTGCGCGGCCGTCGGCACGGCGGCCGGGATCGGCTACGGGGCCCTGATGCGGCGCCTGCCCGCCCAGGAGGACACGGCGGCGGAGACGGACGCGGCCGAGGAGACGGCCGGGAAGGCGGCCGGCACCGCCGAGCCCGAGGTCAGCGCGGCCTGAGCCGCCACGGCGGGGCCGAAGGAAACCCGCCGGAGGAAACCCAGGGGGCCTACGGGTGCATCCGCGCTCCCTTCAGCACCTTGTCCACCGCGTTCCTCGGGCCGTGCACCGCCAGTCCCACCAGGTCCAGATCGGCGGTCGCCACCGCCCGCACGGCCGCGCGGTTGTCGCGGTCGTTGCCCGTGCCGAAGAGGTCGGACGTGAACACGGCACGTGGGAGGGCTCGGGACAGGGCCCTGCCGTGCGCCGCCGTCAGCGTCTCCTTCGTGCCCTCGAAGACCAGGACCGGCTGGCGGAACATCGGCAGGTAGGACACCTCGTCGGCGTCCTCGTACGGCTCGCCGATCACCTCCGGGACGGCGGTGCCGAGGCCGCTGACCAGGAAGGCGGTGACGTTCAGACGCTGCCAGGGCTCCAGGTCCTCGCGGAGCAGTACGGCGATCTTGGTGTCGAAGCGGACGGGTCCGGCGGTCGGTTCGGTGTTCATGGGACGAGACTGCCCGGCGGCCGGGCACCGGGTCTTGTACGTTCTTTGCGTGGCCGCCTTCCCGCCCGAAGTCTCCGCCTGGCGCCCGCGCGTCCCGGGTGTCGTGGAGGTCTTCCACGCCCACTTCACCGAGTACGCCTACCCCATGCACGTCCACGACGCCTGGACGCTGCTGATCGTGGACGACGGGGCCGTACGGTACGACCTCGACCGGCACGAGCACGGCACGCCGCACGACACCGTCTCGCTGCTTCCGCCGCACGTGCCGCACAACGGCTCGCCGGCCACCCCGGACGGCTTCCGCAAGCGGGTGGTGTACCTCGACAGCAGCCACTTGGGCGAGGAGCTGATCGGGGCGGCCGTGGACGGGCCGGACCTGCGCGATCCGGTGCTGCGGCGGCGTGTCGGCCAACTGCACGCCGTGCTCGGCCGCCCGGGCGACGAGCTGGAGGCGGAGAGCCGGCTGACGCTCGTCGGGGAGCGGCTGCGCGGTCATCTGCGGCGCCGGTCCGAGGCGGCACCCCGGCGCCGCGACCCTGTGCTGGCCCGGCGGCTGCGGGAGCTGCTCGACGCACGTGTGGTGGCCGGTGCCTCGCTGGAGGAGGCCGCGCGGCTGCTGCACGCCCATCCCGCCCATCTGGTACGGGCGTTCAGCGGCGCGTACGGCATCGCCCCGCACCAGTACCTGATGTCCCGCCGGGTCGGCCGGGCCCGGCGGCTGCTGCTGGACGGGCTGCCGCCGGGCGAGGTCGCGCCGGTGGCCGGGTTCTACGACCAGGCGCACCTCACCCGGCACTTCAAGCGGCTGGTGGGGGTCACGCCGGGGCGTTACCGGCGCACTTCCAGGGACTGAGCGGATCGGACCGCCGCCGGCCGTACGTCACTCAGCGTACGTCTGCCGGCCGGACGTCACTCAGCCGCACGTCAGTCAGCCGGGCGCTGCGTCAGATGCGTGAACGCCTCGAGGTTCCGGGTGGATTCGCCGCGCGACACGCGCCAGGCGTACTCCCGGCGGATCGCGGAGGCGAAGCCCAGCTCCAGCAGGGTGTTGAAGGCGCCGTCGGCCGCCTCGAGGACCTGGCCGAGGAGCCGGTCGACCTCCTCGGCGGTGACGGAGGCCAGCGGCAGGCGGGCGGTGACGTAGACGTCGCCGAGCCGGTCGACGGCGTAGGCGACGCCGTACATCCTGAGGTTGCGCTCCAGCAGCCAGCGATGGACGCCCGCCTCGTTCTCGTCGGGGTGGCGGATGACGAAGGCGTTCAGCGACAGTGAGTGACGGCCCACCAGGAACGAGACCGTCGTGGAGAGCTTGCGGGTGCCGGGGAGCCTGACCACGTAGTTCCCGGGCTCGGGACTCTCCCACTCCAGCTCGGCGTCCTTGAAGGCGGCCTCGAGGGTCTGCCCGGCCTTTTCCACGTCACCCATGCTGGGAGCGTACGCGACGGCGATGCGCCTGCAACGCGGCCGAGTACACCTCGGCCGTGGCCGCCGCCGAGGCGTCCCAGCCGAAGGACCGCGCGTGCCGGGCGGCGGCGGCGCCCATCCGCTCCGGGCGCCCCGGGTCGTCGGCGAAGCCGCGCAGGACCCGCGCGTAGGCGGCCGGGTCGTGGCCCTCGACGAGGAATCCGGTCTCGCCGTCCCGCACGGCCACCGGCAGGCCGCCGACCGCCGCCGCCAGCACCGGTGTCCCGGCCGCCTGGGCCTCGATCGCGACCAGGCCGAACGACTCGCTGTAGGAGGGCATGACCAGCACGGACGCGGCCCGGAACCAGTCGGCGAGCTGGTCCTGCCCGACGGGCGGGCGGAACCGTACGACGTCGGCGATGCCGAGCCGGGCCGCGAGCTTCTGCAGGCCCTCCGGCTTGGCCAGGCCGCTGCCGCTGGGGCCGCCCACGACGGGGACGACGATCCGCGAGCGCAGCTCGGGCCGTTCGTCGAGGAGGATGCCCACGGCCCGCAGCAGCACGTCGGGGGCCTTGAGCGGCTGGATACGGCCGGCGAAGAGCGGGATCAGGGCGTCCGGCGGCAGGCCGAGGCGCTCGCGGGCGGCGGCACGGGCGGTCCGGGCGTCCTCCGGGCAGAGGACGCCGGTGCCCGTGGGGAAGGGGCGGAAGCGGGAGAGGTTCACGCCGGGGTGCACCACGGCGACCTTGGCCGGGTCGGCGGCGTAGTGCCGTACCAGCTCCTCGGCCTCCTCGTCGGTGTTGGCGATCAGCCGGTCGGCGGCGGCGACGATCTGGGTCTCGCCGATGACGCGGGCGGCCGGCTCGGGCGTGTCGCCGTCGGCCAGGTTGGCGTTCTTGACCTTGGCCATGGTGTGCATGGCGTGCACCAGGGGCACGCCCCAGCGCTGCGCGGCGAGCCAGCCGACATGCCCGGAGAGCCAGTAGTGCGAGTGCACCAGGTCGTAGTGGCCGGGGCGGTGGCCCGCCCAGGCCTGCATCACGCCGTGGGTGAAGGCGCACAGCTGGGCCGGCAGGTCCTCCTTGGCCAGGCCCTCGTAGGGGCCGGCGTCGACGTGCCGGACGAGGACGCCGGGGGCGAGCTGGACGGCGGGCGGGAGGCCGCCCTCGGTCGCCCGGGTGAAGACCTCCACCTCGATGCCGAGCGCGGCCAGGCGCTGGGCGAGCTCCACGATGTAGACGTTCATGCCGCCGGCGTCGCCCGTGCCGGGCTGGTGCAGCGGGGAGGTGTGCACGGAGAGCATGGCGACGCGCCGGGGCCGGCGGTGCAGCCGCAGCCGGGCGGGCGCCGCCGGGGAGCGCCGCCCGAGCCTGCTGACGTACTGGCTCACGTGGCGTTCCTCCTTGCTGCGGCCCTGCCGGACGAGGGCGCGGCGCACCCCTCAAGCGCCAACACGCCAGGTCGCGGGTCCATTTCCACCGCCGGACCCTTTACCCAATCATTACCCGATCTCGCTCAACCGTTCGATGCTGAGGCGCGTGCCGCGCTCGCCCGGTTCCGCCGGCCCGGCAGGGATCGTGGTCTGCGTCACCTGGTGTACGGATCGCGCGCATCGCACACCGAGTGCCCCCATACCCTCGTATCCATGACATCCCGCGCCGCGACCCTGCCCCGCTCTCGGCTCGGCCCGAGCGGGGGGACCCCCGCGGTGGGAACGGTGACGCGCGGGACGACCAACCCCAACCGGCTGCGCCGCATGGACCGCTGGATCGCGGCCGTGCACGGCGCCGAGCTGCGCCGCGCCGCCGATCCGGTGGCCGTCGACCTCGGCTACGGCGCCGCCCCGTGGACGGCGGTCGAGTTGCTGCACCGGCTGCGCACCGTCGCTCCCCGCGCGCGCGTGGTGGGCATCGAGATCGAGCCGGCCCGGGTGGCGGCGGCCCGGCCCTACGAGCGCGACGGCCTCGCCTTCCGGCACGGCGGCTTCGAGGTGCCCGTCCCCCGGCGCCCGCAGCTCATCCGCGCGGCGAACGTGCTGCGGCAGTACGACGAGGGCGAGGTCGCCGCCGTCTGGGAGCGGCTGTGCGCGCGGCTCGCCCCGGCCGACGGGCACTCGCGCGGGGGTCTGCTCGTCGAGGGCACCTGCGACGAGATCGGCCGGCGGCACGTGTGGGTCGCGCTCGGTCCGGAGGGCCCCCGCACGGTCACCTTCGCCACCCGTCTCGGCTCCCTGCACCGCCCCTCGGACCTCGCCGAACGCCTCCCCAAGGCGCTCATCCACCGCAACGTCCCCGGCGAGCCGGTGCACGCGTTCCTGCGCGACTTCGACCGCGCCTGGGCGGCCGCCGCGCCCTACGCCTCCTACGGCGCCCGTCAGCGCTGGATGCGGGCGGTGCGCGACCTCGCGGAGGACTGGCCGGTGACGGACGGGCCGGGGCGGTGGCGTCAGGGTGAAGTGACGGTGACCTGGCAGGCGTTGGCACCACGCGGCTGACCTGCGGGGAACGATCTTCGTGAGTCGTTCGTCACACAGGCGGGAAGGGTGCCGGTCGCGGGGCAGGATGAGGGGGTTGAGCACACCCGTCCGCTGTCGCCCCGCCTCTGTCGCTTCGGGCGGATGCATGGCACGATCCCCCGGACAGCGTAAGTTACTGACGGTTAATCAGATGGGGGCTGAGGTATGGGACGGGGCAGGCGAAGTGCGCTCGCGGCGGCCGTGACCGTGGTCTGCGCGGTCACCGTGCTGGGAGCGCCGGGCACGGCGTTCGCGAGCGCGCAGCAGCCCACCCCTCGTCCCACGGCCACCGCCTCGGCGCCGCCCTCCGCGTCCTCTCCGTCGTCCGCCTCGGACGACCCCGCCTCTCCCCCGGACGCCCTCGACAAGGAGCTGGAGGCCGTCCGCACCAAGCTGGACACCCTCTACCACGACGCGGCCGTCGCCACGGAGGCCTACAACGCCGCCGAGGAGAAGAGCAAGAAGCAGTCCGCCGAGATCGTCGACCTGGCCCGGAAGATCGTCGCCGGGCAGAAGAAGCTGGACCGGCTGAAGGACCGCGCCGGCGCCGCGGCCCGCGCCCAGTACCGCACGGGCGGACTGCCGCCGCAGGCCCAGCTGCTGCTCAGCGACGACCCGCAGAGCTTCCTCGACGGCGCCGGCCGGGTGCTGGAGGGCGAGCACGCGACCAACGGCCTGATCCAGGAAATGACCCGCACCCAGCAGGACTTGGAGCAGTACGCCGACGCCGCCGACGACCGCTGGGAGCAGTTGGAGGCGGGCCGCAAGGAGAAGGCCAGGGCGAAGAAGCGGATCCAGCAGCGGATCAAGGAGGCGGAGAAGCTCCAGACCAAGCTGGAGAAGCGGCAGCGCGAGCGCCTGGCGCAGCTGGAGAAGCAGGCCGCCCGGCGGGCGCAGACCGCCTGGCTGGACACCGGGGTCCTCAAAAAGATCCGCGGCAAGGCCTCCGCGGCGGGGCGCGACGCGGTGAAGTTCGCAACGGCCCAGATCGGCAAGCCGTACGAGTGGGGCGCCGAGGGACCGAAGACGTTCGACTGCTCCGGGCTGACCTCGCGGGCGTGGGCGGCCGCCGGCCGGCCCGTCCCGCGCACCTCGCAGGAGCAGTGGAAGCGGCTCAGGCACGTGGACATCAAGGACATGCGCCCGGGTGACCTGATCATCTACTTCGACGACGCCAGCCATGTCGCGATGTACGTCGGGGACGGCATGATCATCCACGCCCCGCGGCCGGGGCGGACGGTGACTCTCGCGGGAGCCGGTGAGATGCCGATCCTCGGGGTCGTACGGCCGGACGAGGGCTGAGGTTTCCCGGCGTCGGGCACCCCGGTGACCTGCGCCATGTGACCCACCCCACCCGGTTTCGAGATCAAACCCACAGTGGACGTGAGCTTCGTCATTCCCGCTGCGGGGGCGCCCTGTCCAACTCCGGTACGGATCGCGGCATATGACAGTGGCCGAAGCCGGAGCGACGCGCCTCACACCATTCCAATGCGGCGCCGACTACCGCTATGGTCCCCAGCGGTGGGGCGGTTCCTCGTACCCACCACGCCCTCGGGGGGAGGGAAGGAATCCAGGACGATGCCCGTGCCCGTACCGCGGCAGCGAGCGATCCCGGCCGCGGAGAGTGGTCAGGCGCAGACCGTGTTCCACGGCGGCGGCCCCTCCGCGGCACCGGCCCCGCACCGGGAAGCCACGAAGCCGAAGGAAACGACGGTCGAGAAGGACAACCGCCACAGCGGCCACACCAGCACCCAGAGCACGCACCTCACCCACAGCACCAATCTCACCCTGCTGCTGATCGAGGACGATCCCGGCGGCCGGCCGTTCGTGCCCGAGCTGCTCGACTCGGCCGGCAAGCCGATCCGTGTCCGCACCGCCCGCAACCTCACCGAGGCCGAGCGGCTGCTCACGGACGACGTCCACTGCATCCTGCTGGACCTCGCGCTGCCGGCCCCCGGCCGGTCCGGCGGGTCCGGTGGGTCCGGTGGGTCCGGCGGGTCAGGCTCCGGTGACGACGACGAGCTGGCCGTGCTCAAGCACGTCCTGGAGCTCGCGCCCCGGCACGCCGTGCTGGCGCTCACCGCGTCCGGCGACGCCGAGCGCGGCGCCCAGGCGGTCCGGGTCGGCGCCCAGGACTACCTGTTCCGTGACGAGCTGGACGGGCGCCTGCTGAGCCGGGCGATCCGCTACGCGGTGGAGCGCAAGCGCTCCGACACCGCCGAGCGCCGGCTCGCCGAGGGCAGGCTGCGCGCGCAGGAGAACCGCCGCCTGGAGCGCGGTCTGCTGCCCACGCCCCTGTTGGACGGGTCCATGCTGCACTTCGCGGCCCGCTACCGGCCGGGCCGTTCGCGCGCGCTGCTCGGCGGCGACTTCTACGACGCCGTGCGCACCCCGGACGGCACCGTGCACGCCATGATCGGCGACGTCTGCGGGCACGGTCCCGACGAGGCGGCGCTCGGCGTGGAGCTGCGCATCGCCTGGCGGGCACTGACCCTGGCGGGTCTGTGCGGCGACGAGCTGCTGAACACCCTCCAGCAGGTGCTGGAGCACGAGCGCGCCGACGACGAGATCTTCGCGACGCTGTGCACGGTGGACATCGCGCCCGACGGCCGCCGCGCGGGCCTGTGCCTGGCCGGTCATCCGTCCCCGCTGGTCATCACCCCGGGCCGGCCGGCCCGGCTGCTGCCGTACGACAACAACGGCCCCGCCCTCGGCCTGCTGCCCGGTGCCCGCTGGCCCCGGACGCAGGTGGAGCTGGGCGCCGAGTGGAGTCTGATGCTCTACACCGACGGCCTGATCGAGGGCCGGATCGGCACGGAGGGCGAGCGGCTGGGCCAGGACGGCATGCTGGAGATGGTCAGCCGCCGGTTCGCCCAGGGCATGCGCCGCGAGGAACTGCTGAGGGCGGCGGTGAACGAGGCCCGCGAGCTCAACGGCGGCGAGCTCACGGACGACGTGGCACTGGTCCTGCTGGACCGCGAGCCGTAGGGCCTGCCGCGGAAGCCCCCGGGCGTCCGCGGCCAGGGGGCCGTGAACGGCGTGAACGGCGTGAACGGCGGTCGGCTCACCGGCCGCCGTTGTACGGCCCGTAGGGGCCGTCGCTGCTGCTGCCGCGGCGCCCGCCCCAGCCTCTGCCGCCGGAGACCTGCTTGAGCGCGGGCCGTACGTCCACGATGTAGACGATGCTCGCGATCGCGCCGATGACCGGCAGGAACATGAAGATCGAGAACAGGTAGCTCACGACGAGCGCCAGGCCCAGGATGATCAGCCAGAACACCTTGTTCTGCTTGTCGGCCGCGCGGAACGCGTCCTCCCGCCTGATGGCCGCGTCGACGAGCCCGAACGCGGCCAGGGCCATGAGGAGGATCTTCAGAATCCCCAGGAACCCCGCGAAGCCCAACATCAGCATGCTGTCCACCGCCCGTTCTCTCCGACTCCTACGCGGCCACCGTACCCGGAGAACGGGCCGGACACCCCAGGGGTGCCCGGCCCGTACGCCTGTCGCCCGGACGGGTGACGCGCGCCTCTGGACGCGTGCCTCCGCCCGGCCCTGGCCTACTTGGCGGGCGGCGTGGTCTTCCTGGCGGTGGTGGTCGTGGTCCGGCGCGGGGCCGGGGCCTTCTTCGCCGGGGCCTTCTTCGCGGCGGGCGCGGCCTTGGTCCCGGCGGCCCCGGCGGGCTTGTCCGCCTCGGGCTCGACGGCGACCGCGAGCTCCTCGACCTCCTCGGCGAGGTCCTCGATGCCCTCGGCGGCCTGACCGCGCCAGGTCTTCACGGCCTGCTCGCCGTGCTCGGCGACCTTCTCGTAGGTCTCGCGGGCCTTCACGGCGTACTCGGCGGCGACACCGACCCCGCGCAGGGCCAGGTCCTGCGCGGTCTCGCCGAGCTTCTTCAGGTCGGCGTCGAGGTTGGTGCCGAACTTCTTCAGGTCCGAGTCGAACGAGCTCCAGAACTCGGTGACCTTGGCCTGGACGGTCTCCTGGGTCTCCTTCACACGGGCGGCGGCCCGCTCCTGGACGGCCTTCGGGTCGGTGTTGCGCACGGCGTCGATGCGGGCCGGGGCCTCGGCACGCAGCTGGTCCACCAGGGCGGGCACCTTCTTGGCCTGCCGCAGGGCCAGGTCCGCGGTGCCCGCGGCGAAGTAGAGCGGCGTCGGGTCGCTGAGGGTCTTGCGCAGGTCGTCGGTGATGGCCATGGTGACTGATCCTCCCGGATCGCTTTCGGCTGAGGGTTTTGGTGTGCCGCGGTGGCCCGGCCTCTGGCCGGCCGTCGGGGCCGTGGGATCACCGGCCGTCGGGGCCGTAGGGATCAACCGGCCGCCTGCCGCGGATCGGCGTCGTCGCCGCCGGACGTGCGGGGTGGGTGCTCGGCGGGGGCGGGGCGGCCGCCGTCCGGCTCGGGGACGGTGGCCGGCCGTATGGTGCCGCCGCTGCCGTCGTCGGCCGCGCGGGTGTCCTCGTCACGGGCGGCGCCGCCTTCGGCGTCGTCCGTCCTGCCCGTCCCGAAGCCGTTCTCCTTGCGGAAGGACTCGTAGATCTGGAGCAGCACCTGCTTCTGCCGCTCGTTGAGCGAGGGGTCGGCGAGGATGACGGCCCGCGTCTCCACTTCGTCCCGGTCCCGCTCGGCGTCGAGGATGCCGGCGCGCACGTACAGCGTCTCGGCGGAGATCCGCAGGGCCTTGGCGACCTGTTGCAGCACCTCCGCGCTCGGCTTGCGCAGCCCGCGCTCGATCTGGCTCAGGTACGGATTGGACACCCCGGCGGCGTCGGCGAGCTGCCGCAGCGACAGCTGCGCGTTGCGCCGCTGCTCGCGCAGGTACTCACCGAGGTTGCCGACGTTGAGCGATGCCATGCGTCCACCTTGCACCACTACTGCTAACAATTGCAAGCACCCTGCTTGCAAGAGTGTACGGGGCGGGCGCCGGACCGGCCGGGAACCGGTCAGGATTCGAGAAGCGCGGGCCGCTCGGCCGCGCCTAACGTGACTGCTGTCGCCGATCCGGCGGCCCCGTCCACGACCGGCCCACAACCGGCCCACGACGGGCCCACGACGGGCCCACGACCACAGGAGTGACCATGACCAGCTCTCCCACCCAGGGCATCAAGACCGTGCTGCACCCGGTGTCCGACCTGGCGAAGGCCAAGGAGGTCTACGCCGCCCTGCTCGGCGTCCAGCCGCAGGCCGACGCGCCCTACTACGTCGGCTTCGAGGCCGCGGGCCAGCACATCGGGCTGGTTCCGGGCGGCGGCCCGCAGGGCATGGCCTCGCCGGTGACCTACTGGCACGTGCCCGACATCGAGGCCAAGCTGGCCGAGGTGATCGCCGCGGGCGCCACCGTGAAGGAGCCCGTGCACGACGTCGGCGGCGGCCGCCTGGTGGCGACCTTCACCGACCCCGACGGCAACGTCCTCGGGCTGCTCCAGGACCGGTGAGCGCAGCCGCCGGCCGAGAAGCGCCGACCGGAAAAGGAGGGCGGACGTCCCGCTCGCGTCTGGTTGGATCGAGCGGGCGGGACCGGCACAGACCGTGCAGAGCGTGAAGGGCGGATGGAGACACGATGAGCAGGGACACGAGGACGGACACACTGCCGGCCGGGCCGCACACGGCCGACAGCCATGATCTGATCCGCGTGCACGGCGCGCGCGAGAACAACCTCAAGGACGTCGACGTCGAGATCCCCAAGCGCCGGCTGACCGTGTTCACCGGTGTCTCCGGCTCGGGCAAGAGCTCCCTGGTGTTCGACACCATCGCCGCCGAGTCGCAGCGGCTGATCAACGAGACCTACAGCGCCTTCGTGCAGGGCTTCATGCCGACGCTGGCGCGCCCCGAGGTCGACGTGCTCGACGGGCTGACCACCGCGATCATCGTCGACCAGCAGCGGATGGGCGCCGACCCGCGCTCGACGGTCGGCACCGCCACCGACGCCAACGCCATGCTGCGCATCCTCTTCAGCCGGCTCGGCAAGCCGCACATCGGCTCGCCCAAGGCGTACTCCTTCAACGTGGCCTCGATCAGCGGCGCCGGCGCGGTCACCGTGGAGCGCGGCGGGCAGCAGATGAAGGAGCGGCGCAGCTTCAGCATCACCGGCGGCATGTGCCCGCGCTGCGAGGGCCGGGGCACGGTCACCGACCTCGACCTCTCCCAGCTCTACGACGACTCCCTCTCGCTCAACGAGGGAGCTCTGACGATCCCCGGCTACAAGACGGGCGGCTGGAACTACCGGCTGTACACCGAGTCCGGCCTGTACGACCCGGACAAGCCGATCCGGAAGTTCACCAAGCGGGAGTTGCAGGACTTCCTGCACAAGCCACCGACCCGCATGAAGATCGCGGGCATCAACATGACCTACGAGGGTCTGATCCCGCGGATCCAGAAGTCGATGCTCGCCAAGGACAAGGAGGGCATGCAGCCGCACATCCGGGCGTTCGTGGACCGCGCGGTCACCTTCACCGTCTGCCCCGACTGCGAGGGCACCCGGCTCACCGAGGCGGCCCGGTCCTCGAAGATCGACGGTGTCAGCATCGCCGACGCGTGTGCGATGCAGATCAGCGACCTGGCCGAGTGGGTACGGTCGCTGTCCGAACCGACGGTGGCGCCGCTCCTGGCCTCCCTGCGGCACACCCTCGACTCGTTCGTGGAGATCGGTCTCGGCTATCTCTCGCTGGACCGGCCGGCGGGCACGCTGTCGGGCGGCGAGGCCCAGCGCGTGAAGATGATCCGCCACCTGGGCTCGTCCCTCACCGACGTCACGTACGTCTTCGACGAGCCCACCATCGGCCTGCACCCGCACGACATCCAGCGGATGAACGAACTGCTGCTGCGCCTGCGCGACAAGGGCAACACGGTGCTGGTCGTGGAGCACAAGCCGGAGGCGATCGCGATCGCCGACCATGTCGTCGACCTCGGTCCCGGCGCCGGTACGGCGGGCGGCACCGTCTGCTTCGAGGGCACCGTCGAGGGCCTGCGGGCCGGCGGCACCCTGACCGGCCGCCACCTCGACGACCGCGCGTCGGTGAAGGACACGGTGCGCAAGCCGACGGGCGCCCTGGAGATCCGCGGCGCGACCGCCCACAACCTCCAGAACGTCGACGTCGACATCCCGCTGGGCGTGCTCTGCGTCGTCACCGGTGTCGCCGGCTCCGGCAAGAGCTCGCTGGTGCACGGCTCGATGCCGGCGGACGCGGACGTCGTCTCGGTCGACCAGACGCCGATCCGCGGCTCGCGGCGCAGCAACCCGGCGACGTACACCAGTCTCCTGGAGCCGATCCGCAAGGCGTTCGCCAAGGCCAACGGGGTGAAGCCGGCGTTGTTCAGCGCGAACTCCGAGGGAGCCTGCCCGAACTGCAACGGCGCGGGGGTCGTCTACACCGACCTCGCGATGATGGCCGGGGTCGCGACGACCTGCGAGGAGTGCGAGGGAAGGCGGTTCCAGGCGTCGGTGCTGGAGTACACCCTCGGCGGGCGGGACATCGCGGAGGTGCTGGCGATGCCCGTGACCGAGGCCGAGGAGTTCTTCGCCACGGGTGAGGCGCGGGTCCCGGCGGCCCACAGGATCCTCGAGCGCATGGCGGACGTCGGCCTGGGCTACCTCACCCTGGGCCAGCCGCTCACCACGCTCTCCGGCGGCGAACGCCAGCGCCTGAAGCTGGCCACGCACATGGGCGACAAGGGCGGCGTCTACGTGCTGGACGAGCCGACGACCGGCCTCCACCTGGCCGACGTCGAGCAGCTCCTCGCCCTCCTCGACCGCCTGGTCGACTCCGGCAAGTCGGTCATCGTGGTCGAGCACCACCAGGCGGTCATCGCGCACGCCGACTGGATCATCGACCTCGGCCCCGGCGCCGGCCACGACGGCGGCCGGATCGTCTTCGAGGGCACCCCCGCCGACCTCGTCGCCGCCCGCTCCACCCTCACGGGCGAACACCTCGCGGCCTACGTGGGCGCCTGACCGTGCTCCGGCGCGCCTGACCGTGCAGCGCGAGCAGGGGTTCGAGGAGTCCGCGGCCCGGCCGCGGCTCAGTCCTCCTCGAACCCCTGCTCGCCGAGGATCCTGTCGATACGCGCCCGGTGGGCGCTCTCCCACTCGTCCAGGGTCTGCGTCGCCTCCTTGACGAGCTGTGCGTGCGCCGCCGTCAGGATCTCCTCGGCGCGGGCGGCCGGCACCGTCACCACGCCCTCCTCGTCGGCCACCACGACGTCCCCCGCCTCGACCTGGACGCCGCCGCAGCGCACGGGCCGGTTCAGCGGGCTCACGGCCGACTTGACGCCCGGGACCGGGATGACGCCCCGGGCGAAGACCGGGAAGCCCATCTCCCGTACCTCGGCGAGATCACGGATCAGGCCGTCGGCGACGAAGGCGGCGACACCCCTGCGCCGTGCCACGGCGCACACGTTGCCGCCGGCCAGCGCGTAGTCCAGGTCGCCCGACTCCACGACGATCACCGAGCCGGGTTCGGCGCGGTGGACGGCGGCGTGCAGCATGAGGTTGTCCCCGGGCGGACAGCGCACGGTGAACGCCGGGCCGGCCACGCGCGGCACCGGTTGCCACAGCGGCCGGATCCCGATGTCCATGACCTGCTCGCGCCCCAGCAGATCGGCGAGAGTGGTGACGGGAACGTCCCGGAAGGCTTCGACGACGACGGACTCGATCATGTCGACGACCCTAGAGCCTGTCCGGCGGATCGGGGTACAGACGCGGGGAACGGCCGCCGGTCAGGGGGCCGGCCGTTGCCGCCGCGGCGGAATCCCGGCGAGTGTCCACAGGTCGTCGAAGTGCTTGTTCCACGTGGAAACGGCTGCCTCGGCGGCACCCGTGCTCTTGTCACGCGGGATGCCCTGGTAGAGGCGGTACCCAGTTCGCTGGAGTTCACCAGCACCCGGGTGGGCACCCGAACCGACGCGCTCAGCTCCTTGACCTGGTCGTAGAGGACGTAACCGACCAGGCTGAGCAGCGCGCCGCCGAGGAAGGCCTTGCCCTCCGGGGCGTCTCCCACCGGCTTGACGAACTGGGCGAGCAGGCCGGTGGCGCAGTGCCGAGGAGCAGAACCCGGGTGATCAGGGATTCGAAGCGCTCCTGGATGCGCCGGAGTCTGCGGGCCACGCCCGCGTCGGCCGGTGCCCTGGCCCCTTCCGCCATGCGCGCCCCGCCCCTCGCCATGCCCGTCGGGCGTCAAATACCCTTGGACAGAACGCATTTCCGGTTCTGTCATGGTCTCCCTACGCCAGGGCACGGCCAAGATAGGGGTTCGCCGTGGAGCGGACCCTCAGCCCAAGGGAGCCGGTGGCCGCGGCGAGGGTCACCGCGTACGAGTCGACGGCCCTTCGCACGTTGGGGGCGTCCAGGCTGGCGCCGGTCACCAGGCGGTCCAGGTCCACGTAGGCGGACCGCACCGTCTCGATCCACCGGTACACGCGCCAGTCCTGCGCCCAGTCGGCCGTGTACTCCGCGGGCAGGTTGCGCTCCCAGCGCCGGAACATGCGCTGCCGGATCTCCGGTTGGGTCGGGGTGAGGTGCATGTGCCGGACCAGGTCGTACAGGGGATCACCGATCAGGGCCATCTCCCAGTCGATGATCGTGAGGGCCAGGGCGTCGTCGCGGCGCACCAGGTTCCAGGGGTTCAGATCGCCGTGCAGCAGGGCCGGCCGGCGCGGGCTCACCCAGTACCGGCCCAGGATCTGCCCGAGCCGGGGTGCGTTGGGGAGCCCGAGGAACCAGGCCAGCTGCTGCGACTCCTTCGGCAGGTTCCCCACCAGGAGCACCAGCTGGTCGCACAGCCAGGTGAAGAAGGTCTCCTCGCCCGCCGCTGGGTCGACCTCTCTGTAGTCCACGCGGGCCAGCGCGCACAGTTGGTCGACGAGTCCGTCCGCCTCGTGCGGCAGCAGGCCGTCCACCGGATGGCTGGGCGGGCGGTCGGTGTCCTCGGGCCCTACATAGGTGTGGATGGCGTACTGCTCCCCCCGGTGGCTGCGGCCGAGGGCGAGCACCCGCGGTGCCGCCACCGGGAGCCCCGACCGCTCGATGGCCCGCAGGACGGCGTGCTCGCTGAGGAAGCTCGGCTCCCGCCGGCAGACGTTGGCCACCCTGCGGCGCACCACGACCGGATGGTCGACGCCCGGCACCCGCACCACCGAATTCAGATGCGCGGTGCCCTTGAACACACGGCTGGCCGGCGCCATGCCCTCGGCGACCAGCGCGTGCTCGACGGCGGCGGCGGGGAAGTCGGAGCGCTCGGGAAGCCGGCGGTCCCACGACCACGAGATCGTTCCGGTCGTCCGGCCCGGGCCGCCCCGCACCGCCGTCCGGGAGGCCCGCCAACGGAAGAGGACGCGTTCCACCTCCGAGGTGTCCGGCACGTTTCTGAGGCCGAGCGGTTCGGCGGCCGCCTCCAGCGCCCGGCGTACGGAGGCCGTCGCCTCGTCCAGGCTCTTCTGGTCGGGTGCGTCCTCCAGGGCTCTCGCGGCCCGCATCACGTCCGGGTAGACGGACTGCGCCCGCTCGAAGGCGACGTAGTGCCGCAGGTCCTTGGTCAGGCCGTTGACGGCCGCGGGGCGGACGCGGGTCATGGCCGCCGCCCAGGCGTCGATCACGTCATCCCACTGGTGGCCGGGGTAGCGCATCCGGACCAGGTGCGTCGCCAGATCGTGCAGGGGGTCACCGTAGGTCGCCAGTTCCCAGTCGACGCAGATGAGGGGCGGATCACCGCCGTAGGACATGATCAGGTTGTCGCGGTGCAGATCCGCGTGGAGCAGGCTGTAGGGCCGCCGGGCCATGGCCGGTACCCGGTCCGCCAGCTGGACCAGGGCGTCCTCCGGAATGCCCAAGGCGGCGAACAGTCCACCAAAAGCCTGCCAATTGGGCTGCCGGATCTGCCGGTCCGCACGCCGCGCGAGGGTCTGCAGGAAGCCCTGGCTGTCCTTGTCGTTGCGCGGCCACTCCGCCGGCAGTGGGGGCAGCGCCTCACGGCGGACCTGGGTCATCTGGGCGAGCAGTTCCGCCAGGGCCCGCACGAGCAGGGTGTCGACCGGCTTTCCGTTGGCGCAGACGCTGGAGAGGGGTACGCCCTCGACGTAGCTGTGGATCGCGAAGGAATCCTGCTTGACCAGGCACTCGGGGACATTGGGGAGCACGCCCCTGATGGAGTCGAGGATCGCCGACTCGTCCAGCCATGTCCTGATCACCACGGGCAGTGCCTCGGCGCGGCGGACCCGGACGGTCACCGAGGTGCCGGCCTCCCGGTGCAGCAGCCGTGCCATGTGTTCCGTCAGGGGCAGCACGTAGTTCTGGTTGTGGTAACCACTGCTCGCCTGGCCCTGCTCCGCTGCGAGCTGTACGAACTCCTTTACGTCGCGGGCAGCACGCTCCCCGAGTGTGGGACGGGGAGGAGGAGGTGCACCCACGTTCGCTCCAAGTGCTCACGCGTGAATCACAGTATGACAAAACGTACGACAATGCTCATATCGGGCACGACCGGAGCGCGCTTTCCTGTCGGCACAACGGGTGGTGTGCCCATGCCTGTGCCTGCGGCTCACGTCGCGGAGTCGAGGTCGCCTTGCACACCACCTCTAGCGAGCCATACGTGCCGTGCGGAGCTGTTGCTCATGCGGTGCGGGCATGCTACAGCACGCCCCTGGAGCCACTCGCCACTACGGCTGGAGCCACGCGCCACTACGGCTGGAGCCGCTCGCCACTTCCGCTACTCGGACAGCAGAGCCCAGACGGACTCGAACCAGGCCTGCATGGAGGTGGCGAAGACGGATCCCGGCGAGTCGGGATCCGCGTCGCGCACATGGTGGGTGAGGGTGGCGCCGAGGCCCAGCACGTCGAGCGCCCTGATCTCCTCGCCGCTCTCCAGGACCACCGGACGCTCGATCACCTCGTAGGGTCCGAAGAGCACTTCCGCCTCGTTGATGACATACAGCTTGAAGGCCGGCGTCAGCGGTGCGTATCGGATCTGCACGTCGACATCGGGCACCAGGCCCTCGGCCCTCAGCTCGGCCAGCACACCCTGCAGCGACCCCGTGTGCCGCCGCGTGATGGCGTGCAGACGGTCGCGCAGCAGGCCGGCTTCCTTGTCGTCCATGGCCCGGGGGTAGGGCAGCGGCAGCGAGGTGGAGGGCAGGAGCATGCGCAGGGCGATGCGCCGGGGCCGGATGAAGCCGCCCCTGATCCGTTCCGCCTGGAGCCGGATGTGCGCGTCCAGCGACTCGGATGTCAGCGTGTAGACGTCCAGGGTCACCTCGGGCTGCTCGAAGGCCTCGCTGATGAGGGGGGCCAGCGTCACGCCCCGGTGCGAGCGGGTGGCCTTGGCGGACGAGGACTGTATGCGCTGGTTCTTGATGACGCGTGAACCACTGCCCTGCCGGGACTCGATCCAGCCTTCGTAGCTCAGCTCCCGCAGCACCCGCTGCACGGTGTCGCGGGAGACCCCGAACTCCTCCGCCAGGTCGCGCTGGGAGGGCAGGAACGAGCGCCTCGGGTACGTTCCGTCGGCGATCCGGGACCGCAGTTCCTCGGACACCTTGCGGAAAGCCCGGCCGCCGCCGTCGCCGGTGCGTTCTTCGGTCACGACTGGACCGTACCGCCGCCGGTCCACCCGCAAACAGATTTCCGGTCCGCCTGTCGGTCCGTCTGTCGGTCCGGCGGGTATGGCGGATGCGCCACGTCGGCCGAAATCAGCCGGTTAACCGATCAATCAGACCGGGGACAACCACTTCACGACAACCAGTCCAATTGGCCCAGTGATTGGCCGGATCACTGGAACTGGAAGGGTGGGTGGGGAACGTGGTCCTGCTGCAGCTGCTGCGGGTGGGGGGAGAATTCCTGCTGACACGCGAAGCCCAGGCCAGGCTGGGCCTCGCGGGACTGGCCCTGCTGGTCGCGGTCACCGTGGGTGTGCGGGCCCGCCGGGCCGGGCTCGCCGTGGGCGCGGCCGTGGTGTTCACGCTGCTGATGGCTCAGGCCTGATGACTCAGCCTGATGACTCGGCCTGATGACTCAGGCCTGACGTCGCAGGATCCGCAGCACGGGCTCCAGTGAGTCCACGATCAATGTGGCGCCGGCCTCCTTCAGGAGCTTCTCCTTGCGGGCGTTGTGCGCGTAGCCGAGGAAGGGGACTCCGGCTCGGAGCGAGGCCTCGTGGTCGGAGGGGGTGTCGCCGATCATCAGCGCCTCCGCCGGGGCCGCTCCCGTCGCGCTCAGGGCCCGGTTCAGGCAGTGCGGGTCCGGCTTGAGGCGGTGGAGGTCCTGGGTACGGCCGTAGATGTGGGGGTCGAAGCAGGCGGTGAGGCCCCGGCTCTCGAGGTAGGCGCGGACCACGAGCGGCGAGTTGTTGGTGGCGATGGCGAGCCGGGAGCCCAGCGCGACCCAGGTGCGGATCAGCGGGTCGGCGTACGGGGTGGGCCAGGCGGAGGAGGTGGCGCGCAGCTCCTCGTGGGTGAGGCGGGCCTCCAGTTCGGCGACCAGGTCGCTGCCGGGGTGCCGGCGGTCCACGGCGCGCAGCACGACGTGCGGGTCCAGCGACTCGCGCTCGCCCTCGGTGAGCAGGCCGTGCAGGCCCCGGCCCTCCAGCCACCGCACCAGCCCGGTCGCCACCCGCTCGGAGGAGTGCCCGGCGAACAGACGGCAGATCGGGCCGTCGAAGTCCCAGAGCACGGCCCGCGCACGGGTGACCAGTTCCCGCAGTTTCTCGTTCTCGGTCGTCTCTGCCACCGAATCGGTCTGCGTCGTATCAGAAGTCACTAGGAGAGTGTCAGGTCCGTGGTGATGGTTTCCCAGAGGGCGTCGAACCACTTCTGCGATTCCGTCACGAACGCGGCGTCCCGCTGGCCGGCCCGCTTGACGAAGGAGAACAGCAGCGAGGCGGAACCCAGGGCGTCGTACATGTCCAGGGTCTCGTCGCCCCAGTCCTCCTCGCGCCGGGTGAGGGTGTAGTACCCGATGAGCGCCTCCTCGCCGTTGAGCAGGTAGAGCTTGACCGGCGGGGTGAAGGGCAGGGCCCGGAAGGCCACGTGCACGTCGATGCCGTGGGTGGCGCGCAGAGCTTGCAGGTTGTGCCTGAGGACGTGCCCCTGGGCGTTGCGCATCTCCAGCCAGCGCTGGTGCACCACCTCGTCCTCGTCGCCGCCCTCCACGGGGACCGGGAAGGCGAGGGAGATGTGCTTGGACGGCACCAGGATGCGGACGTCGATGGCGTCGGGACGCATCCGGCCCTCGTGGATCAGCCGCAGCGGCTCGCCGATGGCGACCATCAGCGTCTCCGCGGTGTGGCACACGACGTCGATGCGCACCCGCCGGGCCGAGAACGCCTCCGTCAGCCGGGGTGCGAGGCCCACCATCGTCGGCAGGGGCTCCTCGCGCACGGGGGCGGCCTCGGCGATCCTCGGGGGGCTGCCCTTGCTCACGTTGCTGAGCAGCCCGTCCTCCTGGAGCTCCCGCAGGGCCTGGCGCACGGCACCGCGCTCCACCCCGAACTCCTCGGCGAGTTCGGCCTGGGTGGGCAGGCGGTCGCCCGGCTTGAGCTCGCCGGTACGGATCCTGTCCCGCAGGGTCTCGGCGATCTCCTGGGCAGAGCTTCTGCGGCTCCCGTTCACGGCCACGTTCTCCTGGGTCACGACCAAACGCTACAACTCTGATCCACCTGACGGCAGTTGTTTGAAACCTGTTTATAGGTGGCCGCCAAGTGGGGACAACTATAGAAGAGTTGGCCGCCAACTCGGATGAGTTGGCCGAAGTTAGTTGCACCGCCTGCTCCACAGCACCCCCACTCCCACCCGCCCAGGACAGCCCGAAGGGGGAACGCCGTGCCTGTTGCTCTCGCTCTTCTGTCCGCCGTCTTCGTCGTCGGCTTCGAGCAGCTCGTCCAGGTGAAGTACGGCGCGACGGGCTTCGTCGGCCTGTTGCTGCTCACCATCGGCATCAAGGCCAAGAGCCCGGCCGTCAGCTCCGCCGGGGCGGTGGTGCTGGCGATGCTCGTCGCCGGTCCCGCCCTGTGAACGTCCCGGGGCCGCCGCGCGTCACGCCCCGTGGACCGGTCGGCCGCCCGGGCCGGCGACCCGTGGGAGACGTCAGCTCGTCAGCACCAGCTCCGAACTGATCGTCTCCCACAGCGCGTTGAACCACACGTGCGACTGCTCGACGAACGTCGTGTCGCGCGGTCCCGCGCCGTCGACGAAGGAGAACAGCATCGACTGGGAGCCCTCCGCGTCGTACAGCTGGAGGTGTTCGTGGTCGATCTCCTGCTCGCGCCGCCGCACGGTGTAGTACGCGAACAGCGCCTCGGTGGCGTTGAGCAGGTAGAGCTTGACCGGCGGGGTGAAGGGCAGGGCCCGGAAGCTGACGCGCGCGTCGATGCCGTGCGTGGCCCGCAGGGCGAGCAGGCTGTGCCTGAGCACCTGGCCCTGGGCGTTGCGCTGGGCCAGCCACCGCCTGCGCAGCCGGCCCGCCGCGGCGGAGTCCACCGGCGCCGGGAAGGCGAGGTCGATGTCCCGGCTGGGCAGCAGTACGCGCACGTCGACCTTGGCCGGTTTCAGTCGCCCGGCATGGATCTGCCGGAGCGGTTCGCCGATCGCGAGAGTGAGCGAGATCGACGTCAGGCACAGGGCGTCGATCTCCACGTGGGAGGACTCGAAGGCGGCGGCGATGCGGGGGGCGAGCGCGGCCGTGGTCGGCAGCGGAGGGGCTTCGGCGCCGGTCAGGGCCCGGCGCGGGTCGGGTGCGACGGTCGCCGGGCTGCCCTTGGACACATTGCTGAGCAGATGCTCCGAGTGCAGGATGCGCAGGGCCCGCCGTACGGCCGTGCGCTCCACGCCGAACTCCTCGGCGAGTTCGGCCTGCGTGGGCATGCGCTGGCCCGGCCGCAGTTCACCGGTCCTGATCCGCTGCCGCAGTTCGTCGGCCACCTCGCGGTGTGACCTCTGTGGCCGTTGTGACCTCTTCCGCCCAGTGGCGGAGGCGTGTTCCGGGTCCACGGTCGAACACTACAACTTCCCGCCATCTTTAGACAGTTCACGGGAAGGTGGTTATGAGACGCTTCCAGGCGGAGATAAGACAAGTGAAGTTGGTGGCCAACTCGAGCGACATGGTTGAACCATCCAAAGGTTGGCCACCAGGGTGACAGTCGGGGAACGCCGTACCGCGCTCCCTTCCGGAGGGGAGCCGGGAGCCCGGTCGGCACCGCACGGCCACGACTCGACAGCCGGGACGCACAGCCACAACCTAAGACGGTCGGCACAGCCACAACTCAAGACGGTCGGCACAGTCACAACCGAACATCGTGAGCACAGCCACAACTGAACAGCCAAGCTACGGATGCGTCACCCCTGTCACTGTCACCGGCAGGAAGGAGCGTTCAGAACATGTCCGGGCACCACGGTCGCCTGGATGTACGCAGCAGGGCGTCGGCCACCACGGCGGCGCCCGCTCGTTCTTCCCGGACCCGGCCGAGCGCCGCGAGCCGCACCGCCGACTCGTCGCCGAGCCACAGCGTCGCCAACTCCCCCACGTCCAGCGTCAGATCCGCGCTCTGAGCCGTCGGCGTACAGGACGCTCCCTCGGGCGAGGCCTCCAGCCGCCACCGGCCGCCGGACGGTCCCGTCCCGTCGACGACCTCCAGCACCAGCGAGCCCGCCCCCTGGTACGTCCGCGCCTCCAACGCCCGTACGACGTCCAGGATCCGCACCCACAGCCAGTCCGCCTGCGTGGTGACCGCGGCCGCGCGCGGGTCCGGCAGGAGGAGGGGAAGCAGGTCGTCCGGGGCCCGCCGGCCACTCCTGACCTTCACCACCCAGTCGATCGAGCACAGGTGCAGCCACAGCGCGCGCTCGGCGGCCGGGGTCACCGCGATGAGGCTCTTCACGGTGGCCGTGTTCAGCGGCTGCTTGGCATCCGACCAGGTCTCGTCGCAGACGTACGCTGCCAGGCCCTCGACCGTGCCGTCCGCCGCGCGGTACACGGCGTAGAAGGGCTCGGTCCAGGGGTCGCGGTCCAGGCGCAGCGCGCCGGTGCTGACCTGCCACCAGCGCTCGGAGCGGTCGATCAGGCCCGGCCGGGCGCGGCGCAGCCGCTCGTGGAGCTCGGGGCCGAGCTTGCGTACGTCGTCGCCGTCCACGAGGTCGACACGGCCGCCGTCGTCCGGGCCCGACCAGCGCGGGTCGAGGCCCGCCCGGGGCACGTCGATCGTCCACTCCGTGGTCCAGGTGGCGGGGCCGAAGCCGTAGCGGCCGTAGATCGGGTACTCGGCCGCGATCAGGGTGGCGACGACGTCGCCGCGCTCCTTCGCCGCGCTGAGGTCGTGGGCCATCATGCGGGTCAGCAGGCCGCGGCGGCGGTGGGTGGGGGTGACCGTGACGTTGGAGATGGCGTCGGCGGGGACGGGCGTGCCGCCGACGGCGGTGAGCTCCTGCGGGAAGGAGCGGAACGTCGCGACGCAGCGCCCGGCGTCGAAGGCTCCCAGGGTGCGGGCGGGGACGATGTAGGAGCTGCGGTCGGCGACCTCCTCGGCGGAGACCGCGGGAGTGCGCAGGAAGCCGGTGTTCAGGGCGCGGATCCAGTCGGGGATCTCGGCCTCGGTGATGGGGCGTACGTCGATGCCGTGGCGGGCGGGGTCGTGCGGGCGCGTGGCAGTCATGGGTCGACCGTAGGCGGTGGGTGAGGGCGTGTCGTGGGGATTTTCCCCGCCCTCAGAAGGTCGCCCGGATCTCCCCCACCTCGCGGCCCCCGCCGTGCAGCGGCGCATGGGCGATGCGCCGGATCACCGGGGCGTCCACGCCCGTCAGGGTCAGGGCGCGGGCCAGTACCGGACCCAGTGCCCGTGCCGCACCGTCGTCGATCTTGAGGGCCAGGGCGCGGCCGTCCGGGAGGGCGACGGCCTGGACGGCCTCCGCGCCCACCTTGGACAGGGCTCCGGGCACCTCGCGCATCAGCCAGGTGTCGTGGCGGCGGGTGCCGGCGACGTACTCGGGGTGGGCGCGCATGGCGTCGGCGACGCGGCGCTCGGCCGTGCCGGGCGCGGCGAGGACGAAGGAGCGGTAGGCACGGGCCAGGCCGGTGAGGCTGATCGCCGTCAGCGGCGCGCCGCAGCCGTCGGTGCCGACCGCCGCCACCTCCTCGTCCGCCGCTTCCTCCACAACCCTGTGGATGAGCTGCTGCAAGGGGTGCGCCGGGTCGAGGTACGACTCCAGCGGCCACTCCCGCAGCGCGCACGCCGCCAGCATCGCGGTGTGCTTGCCGGAGCAGTTCATCGCGACCCGGTCGCGCCCCGCCCCGGCCGCCAGCCAGGCCTCCCGCTCCTCCTGGTCCAGCGGAAGGTCCGGCGGGCACCGCAACGCCTCGGGGGACAGCCCGTGCTCGTCGAGCATCTTGTGGACCAGATCGCGGTGGAAGGGCTCCCCCGAGTGGCTGGCCGCCGCGAGCGCGAGCCGCTCCCCGGCCAGATCCAGGCCCGCCCGCAGCACGCCCGCCGCCTGCATGGGCTTGTTGGAGGAACGCGGGAAGACCGGTGCCGTCACGTCCCCCCACGCGTGCTCCACCGCGCCGTCCGCGCCCAGCACCACCAGGCTGCCCCGGTGCCGCCCCTCCACGAACCCCGAACGCACCACTTCGGCGAGGACGGGGGCTACGGCGGGCGGGACGTCGGACGGGGCGGCGGACGCGGACGCGGACAGAGCCGGAGACACGGAGGACGCGGGGGACGCGGGGAACACGGACATCGGCGGTGGCCTTCCGGGGACTACGGCGACGACGGGCAGGAGACGCGCGGCACGGGGAGACGTGCCCCGCGCGGGCCCGGGGTCGCCGCGGCCACACCGTCAGACGAGCAGGTCGTCCACCTGTGCCTCTCCCTCACGGTACCGGCGGGCGATCTCCGCGCTGCACCCGTCCGCCGTGCGCTGCAACTGCTGCCGGCGCCGGGAGACCTGCTGCTCGCACCGCACCAGCCGCCCCATCGCCGCGCCCAGCTCCAGATCGGTGCGGGCGCCCAGGTCCGACAGCTCGACCTCGGCGAGCATCTCGGCGGCCAGCCGCCGGTACTCCTCGCTCTGCGGTGTGCCGAGCGTCACATGCCGCGCCGACGAGCGCTGCCGGGCGGGCGCGTCCTTGAGGATCTCCGCGAGCCGTTCGACGACGGACGCCTGCCCGCTGTCCACGACGGCGGCGAGTCCGGCGGCCGAACCGCGGGCGGCACGCCCGGCCGCGTCCCCGCGCCGGGCCAGTTCCGCCCGCAGAATGTCGATCCGCCCCTGAAGCAGCCGCCGTACGTAACTCAGGTCGGCCTCGTCCCGCTGCGCCTGCCGGCGCAGGGCGCGCAGTTCGGGCAGGCTCGGCACGGTCAGGTCCGGCTGCGGCAGGTCCATCGGCAGCCCGGTGGGGCCCGCGTCCACCGGCAGCGGGTCCGTCGGGATGGATGGGATCGGGGGCATGGATGGGATGGATGGGATGGGCGGGCTGTCGGTGCGCTGCACCGGCGGCCGGTGGGTCGTCTCCGCGATCGCGGCGCGGAACGGCGGGACCGCCCCGGGCTGCGCCTGCTGCTCGGTACTCGATGTGCTCATGCGCCTCAACCGTCCCCTCGACCGGCGCGTACGGAAGCATCGTGCCACCCCGAGTGGCCAGTATGTGACCGAGTGCCCCCGATCAGCCCCAGATGGGGGGTTACGAAGCATAAAGAAGCACGATATGGACGCAGCCGCGGCGCGGGGCCGAGCCCGCTGCGGAGCGCGGCCGGCCGCCCGGCATGATGGTCGGCATGCGAGCAGTGGTGCAGAGGGTGGACGGCGCGAGTGTCGTCGTGGACGGCCGGACCGTGGGGGCCATCGAGGGCGAGGGGCTGTGCGTCCTGGTCGGCGTCACCCACGAGGACACCAAGGAGAAGGCGGCGCAGCTCGCCCGCAAGCTCTGGTCGATCCGCATGCTGCACGACGAGAAGTCGTGCAGCGACATCGGTGCCCCGCTGCTGGTCATCAGCCAGTTCACCCTCTACGGCGACGCCCGCAAGGGCCGCCGCCCCACCTGGAACGCGGCGGCCCCCGGCGAGGTCGCCGAACCGCTGGTCGAGGAGGTCGTCGCGCAGCTGCGTGCGCTGGGGGCGACGGTGGCGACGGGGCGGTTCGGGGCGGCGATGCGGGTGTCGTTGACGAACGACGGGCCGTTCACGGTGCTGCTGGAGCTCTAGGAGTGTCTCGCACGGCCACGAACGGCGAGCCCTACGGCTCTACGACGACCTCCTGGGCCGCCGCCGTGTCACCCGCCATCAGGGGAGCGTCCAGCGGGACGTTCCGCTTGACCAGGGCAAGGGCGACCGGGCCGAGTTCGTGATGCCGCGCGGATGTGGTGATGAAACCGATCTTGCGACCGTCCGGTCCCTCGTCGGCGAGGCGGATCTCGGTGCCGGGGACCGGCAGGTGCACCTCGCTGCCGTCCAGGTGCAGGAAGACCAGGCGGCGCGGCGGCTTGCCGAGGTTCTGCACCCGGGCCACCGTCTCCTGCCCCCGGTAGCAGCCCTTGTGCAGATGCACGGCCGTACCGATCCAGCCCAGCTCGTGCGGGATGGTGCGGTGGTCGGTCTCGAAGCCCAGCCGGGGGCGGTGCTGCTCGACGCGCAGCGCCTCGTGGGCGAGGATCCCGGCGGGCGGGCCGGCCTGCTCCGCGTACGACTCCAGGTCCACACGGGGCAGGAACAGGTCGCGGCCGTACGGGGTCTCGCGTACGGCGACCCCTTCGGGCACCTCGGCGATCGAGCCCGCCGGCAGGTGCACCACGGCGAAGTCGGCCGTCCGGTCGGCGACCTCGACCCGGTAGAAGAACTTCATCGACTCCAGGTACGCGATCAGCGCCTCCTGGGTGCCCGGCTCCACATGGGCCCAGACCGTCTCGCCGTCGTCGACCAGGTACAGCGCGTGCTCGATGTGGCCGTGCGCGGACAGGATCAGCGCCTCGGTGGCCTGGCCGGCGGGCAGCTCACTGACGTGCTGGGTGAGCAGCAGGTGCAGCCAGCCGAGCCGGTCCTCGCCGCTGACGGTGACGACACCGCGGTGCGAGAGGTCGACGAAGCCGGTGCCGTCGGCGAGGGCACGCTGCTCACGGAACAGGTCGCCGTAGTGGGCGGCGACACCTTCGTCCACACCCTCGGCGGGAACGGCGCCGGGCAGGGACAGCAGGGGGCTCTTCATACGAGCAAGCCTACGACGTGGTCTTCGGCGGCTTCCGCGAACAGTCCTTGCAGCGGCCGAAGATGGCGAAGTGCTTCATGTCGGTGTCGAAACCGAACTGCTGCCGCAGCTTGGCGGTGAAGTCGGCGGCCACGTCCACGTCGGCCTCGATGACGTTCTCGCAGTCCCGGCAGACCAGGTGCAGATGGTGGTGGCGGTCGGCGAGGTGGTAGGTGGGCGCGCCGTGCCCGAGGTGGGCGTGGCTGACCAGGCCCAGCTCCTCCAGCAGCTCCAGGGTCCGGTAGACGGTGGAAATGTTGACCCCCGACGCCGTCTTCCTCACCTCGCCGAGGATGTCGTCGGGGGTCGCGTGCTCCAGGGTGTCCACGGCTTCGAGCACTAGTTGCCGCTGCGGCGTCAGCCGGTAGCCACGCTGCCGCAGATCCGTCTTCCAGTCGGTGCTCACCACACCGATGAGTCTAGAACTACTTGAAGAAGGCGATCCCGTCGTCCGGCAGGTCGTCCGGGAGGGCCTTGGCCCAGCGCTCCACGTCCTCCGGGGTGACGACCTTCTTCAGGTGGGCGGACATGTAGGGGCGCAGCTCGACCTCGGGGGTCTGCTTCTCGCCGACCCACATCAGGTCGCTCTTGACGTAGCCGTACAGCCGCTTGCCGCCGGTGTAGGGGCGGGAGGCGGCGGTGCGCGCCACGGCGTCCGTGACCAGGTCGATCTGCGGCTTCTTGTCGGCCAGCTCGCCGTACCAGATCTCGATGACGCCGTCGTCGCGGGTCATCGTGACCTCGACCTTGCGGTCGCTGTCGATCCGCCAGAAGCCGGCCTCCGACTCCAGCGGCCTGACCTTGTTGCCGTCGTTGTCCAGCATCCAGGTGCGGGAGTGGTACTCCAGGAAGTCCCGGCCGTCGTGGGTGAAGGTGACCTCCTGGCCGAAGTTGCACTTCTCGGCGCCGGGGAAGTCGAAGACACCCGCACCGGCCCAGTCACCGAGCAGGAAGGCGAGGGGGACGAGGTCCTTGTGGAGGTCGGACGGGATCTCGATCATGAGCGGCCTTTCCGTCCGGAGTCAGCGCTGGCCCTGGTACAGCTTCTTCACGGTCAGGTAGGCGAAGGCGAGGACGCCGACGCAGACCAGGACCAGCAGGGTTTCGAAGAAGATCTCCACGGGGTGCTCCTTGTTGAGCGCGGTGCGGTACGTACGTACACAGGGCCGGACCCCAGCTTAGTCGGGCGGGATCCGGCCCTCCTGTCGAGGTGACCCTCATCCGCTCAGCCGAGCAGCTCGCTCTGCAACGTGACCGTCTGCTGGAACGGAACGGCGGGAGCGGCACCCTTGCGGGACTGGATGATCACGGCGAGGACGTCCCCGGCGCGGAGGTAGGCCTGGCGCACCTGTTCGGCGCCGTAGGGCTTGGACTCCACGTAGTAGGTGCCCGGGATGTCGCTGTTGCGGGCCTCGGTCGGGAAGTCGGCGTCGAAGACCGACGTGCCGGCGCCGCGCAGGGCGTATCCGGGGCTGTTGTACTGCGACAGCTTTCCGTCGGCCAGATCGTCCACGACGGCCGCGGTGTCGAACTGGAGCAGGTAGATCCGGGTGTGCGTGCCGTCCTGCGTGGTCCAGCCGCGGGCGGCGATGTGCCGCAGCCCGCGGTCGGTCAGCTGCTGCCCGAACTCGGTACGGTCCGCCGGCCGCGCGTACTCGGCGAGGAAGTCCTTCGTCGCCAGCCATCCGCCGGTGCCGCGCAGCGCCTTGTCGTCCCGTGCACCGCGCGGTGCGGACAGCAGCAGGGCGCGCAGGTCGGCGTAGTGCGCACCGGCGGCGTTGCTGTCGGCGAACGGTGCCGGGCTGCCGGAGGGCAGCGGCGGCCTGACGATCGTCGGGTAGTCCCAGCGGCCGTCCGAGGCGGTGGCGAGACCGGGGACGTCGGTGCGGTCCATGCGCGTGATGCCGTACGCCGTCCCCGTCCCGGCCACGGCGAAGACCACGACCGCAGCGGTCCAGCGCAGCACGGCCCGCAGCCGCCGGCGGTCCTTGACGGGCGGCGCCGGTACGGCGGGCGGGGTGGCGGGAACCTCGGGTGGTGCCGGCAGCACGAAGGGCGCCTGGGGCGGCGCGGGAGGCGCCTCCTCGGTCAGCTGCGGGACCGCTGAGTGCTGGTCCTGGGTCTGCTCGCTCATATCGCCTTCCCCGGGTCCTTGATGCGGTCGAGCTGGTCGCGGAGCAGCCGCGCCGCGGCCTTCGTGTCCAGCGGCTTCACCGCGTTCATCGTCGCGCTGACCATGACGTCGCCCTCGTACGCGGAGCAGACCATGACCTCGAGCTTGTCCTTGGAGCCCGCTGGCGGCAGGAAGCACTTGGCGTTCCGGTGGCCCTCGATCTCCGGACCGGCGCGGAAGACCTTGAGCGCGTCGAGGAAGTCCTGCTGGAAGGCGACGACGGAGCGCGCGCTGCGCCGGTCCATCCGGGACAGGACGATCTCGGCGGTGAAGGCCTCCTTGGCGAGCTCCGGGTTCTCCGTGTTTTCGGTGCTGGCATAACTGCGCATCGCCATGCCCTGGATGTGCTGCTTGTCGATCTCCTTCTCCAGCCGCCGCCTCTGGGAGCGCGGCAGGCTCCGCAGCGACTCCTTGCGCAAGGCGGTGGCCTGCGCGCCGCTGAGTTCGGCGTCGGCGCCGAACTCGCCGAGGTCCGGGCCCCGGACGTTGTCGGCGGTGCCGTAGGGCAGCAGCAACCCTTTCAGGCCACGGGCCTCGGCCGGACGCTTGCCGTCGGCGGCGGCCTTCGGCAGGCGCCAGACGGGGGCGCCGGGATCGCGGTCGGCGTCGCGCACGGTGACCACGGTGAAGCCGGTGCCGCCGACCAGCGCGGCCAGCAGCACAGCGCAGCCGGTGATCGGCAGGACCCTGCGCCGACGCCGGGCAGGGCGCGGGGACGGCTCGGGGAGCCCGTCGAGCTGAACGGTCTGCGCAGGCTGTTCGGCCTGGGCAAGCTGCTCGGGCTGTTCGGGCCGTGCGATGTGCTCAGGCTGTGCGGGCCGCTCGGGCTCCACCGGCTGCTCGGGCTCCACCGGCTGCTCCGGCCGCGGGGGCGGGTTCTCGTTCACAGCCGCTCCATCTGCCGCTCGGCCAGGCTCATGATCTCCTTCTTGGTGATCGGCTTGGTGTCGGTGACGTAGATCTCCACGGCGATGTCGCCACGCCAGGCGTGCGCCTCGGCCGAGTACAGGGGGACGTACCCGGGCTTCCGGTAGGGCTCCGTGTCCGAGTACGCCATGCCGTCGCCGGTGCCGGGAACGGCCCAGCTGTGGCCCTTGTTGTCCCGCTCGGCCCAGTACATGCCGTTCTCGGCGCTGTCGGCGGCGTTCAGGTCCTCTACCTGGCGGTACTGCACGAGGCGGATCGCCACCAGATGGGTGTCACTCGTCCGCCACGAGGTGACGGCCGCGCGCCGGAACTGGGACGAGAGCTCGTTGGCGAACGCGTTGGCCGGCTTTGTGAAGTCCTCCGCGTACTCGGTGAGCGTCCACCAGCCGTCGTCGCTCGTGAAGAAGGGGTTGTCCCGAACGCCCTTCGGCCTGCTGATCAGCAGCTTGCGCAGGTCGCCGTCCGTCTTCACCTGTCGGTCCTGCGCGGCCGACAGCGGCTCCACCTCACCCTTCGCCTGCCCGACGACCGGCTGCGACAGCGGCGGCAGCGGGGTGGGCTCGCGGCCGGCCTGGACGACGTAGCCCGTGCAGGTGCCGGCGACCACCCCGAGGACAGCGGCTGCGGCGACCAGCAGAAGGGTGCGCCCGCGCCGGCGCGGAGGCCGTGATTCTTCGGGTCTTTCCGGTTCTTCCAAGACGTCCCCCACAGAACGTGAAGCGCGCCTTCCGTATGCGCGCTTCACAGGAGACCCACGGCCGATGTCCGAAGTTGTAAGGGACTTGATTACGATTCGGGCATGGCGAAGAAGCTCGTGATCAAGGTGACGGCGGGGGCGGACGCGCCCGAACGGTGCTCGCAGGCGTTCACGGTGGCGGCCGTGGCCGTGGCCAGCGGGGTCGACGTCTCGCTGTGGCTGACCGGGGAGTCGTCGTGGTTCGCGCTGCCGGGCCGGGCGGCCGAGTTCGAGCTTCCGCACGCGGCACCGCTGCCCGACCTGATCGACGCCGTCCTCGCGGCCGGCCGCATCACCCTGTGCACGCAGTGCGCGGCCCGCCGGGACATCACGGAGAAGGACGTGATCGAGGGCGTGCGGATCGCGGGCGCGCAGGTCTTCGTGCAGGAGGCGCTGGGCGACGAGACGCAGGCACTCGTCTACTGAGAACCCGAGCGCCCAGAGGGACCCGGAGCGTCTAACGGCGTTTCTTGCCGTCCAGCTCGTCCCACCACTCGTCGGACTTCGGGTCGCCGGACGGATCGTCCCACCAGCGGTCTTCCGGGCCGCGCCGGTTGGCGATGATCGCGGCGACCGGCGGGATCACCATGGCGAACAGGCACATCCCGACCGCCGCGGGAACCGACCAGATGCGCACGACGCCCCACGCCAGGACGAACAACCCGATGCAGGTGCCCATCAAGGCGAAATACGCGTGACGGCGGCGGGCGTACATACCTTCAGCGTATGCCGAAGGGCCGCACCCCAGGCGTCCAACCCGAGGGGTGCGGCCCTTGAGCGGTCCCACCGGTCCGAGGAACCCGAGGGGCCTCAGACCGCGATCGCGACCTCCGCGAGGCCGCCCTGCTGGGCGACGACCGTGCGGTCGGCGGTGGCGCCGGGGACGAGGGCACGGACGGTCCAGGTGCCCTCGGCGGCGTAGAACCGGAACTGGCCGGTGGCGGAGGTGGGAACCTCCGCGGTGAACTCGCCGGTCGAGTCCAGCAGCCGGACGTAGCCGGTCACGGGCTCGCCGTCGCGGGTCACCTGGCCCTGGATGGTCGTCTCACCGGGCTTGATCGTCGAGGCGTCGGGGCCGCCGGCCTTCGCTCCACACATGTGCTTCTCCAGAGGTCAGATAGGTCGGTCGGGACGGTTTACTTGCCGGAGCCCAGCTCGATCGGCACGCCCACCAGGGAGCCGTACTCGGTCCAGGAGCCGTCGTAGTTCTTGACGTTCTCGACGCCCAGCAGCTCGTGCAGGACGAACCAGGTCAGCGCGGAGCGCTCACCGATGCGGCA
>NZ_JBEXZD010000037.1:0-70325 GCF_040628575.1 Streptomyces sp. NPDC006393 | reverse complement strand
CTCAAGCGCAACATCATGCGCGAGTCCAGCGGCAACCCCAACGCCCAGAACAACTGGGACGTCAACGCCCAGAACGGCATCCCCTCCAAGGGCCTGCTCCAGGTCATCGACCCCACCTTCCAGGCCTACCACGTCTCCGGCACCTCCGGGAACATCACCGACCCCGTCGCCAACATCACCGCCGCGGCCAACTACGCCGCCCACCGCTACGGCTCCATCGACAACGTCAACTCCGCCTACTGAGCCAAAGCACCCCAGCACAGCACCCCAAGGCCGATGCCCGCAGCAACACCCGCTGCCGGCACCGGCCTTCGGCGTGCCGGGTTTGATCCCGCATCCGCCCCATATGCCGCGTCCACCCGAACACACCCCTGGCCAACGCGCGTAGAAGCGAGCATCATGGCAGGCGCCAACGCACGATCCCGCACGGTGATTTCCTCGTCCAGTTGTCATGCACTGGTCATATCGGGCCGGGTGTGTCTCCGGTCCTCTGACGGTGCACTGAACTCCCCGTCCGACGAAGGGACACAGCAATGGCTTGCGGATCAACCTCTCTGTGGGCAGGCGAAGCGTCCTGGTTCTGCTGCGGCGGCTCCTGGGGCCCCTGCGGCAGCGCCGGAACCGGCGCCTGTGGCACCTGCCAGTCCAGCAAAAACATGGCCGCCTGGCCCAACCTGTCCTCGGCCTGCTGGAACGTCACCAACCCGGCAGCCTGCGGCGAGAACATGCCCAGACGCGGCTGCGGCTCGGTCATGAAGATCAAGCACCAGTGTTCCGGCGCCGCCGTCTGCGTCACGCTCGCCGACTGCGGACCCAACACCCAGCTGTGGTGCAGCGAGAAGACCTGCTGCAACGGAGTGTGCCGGACCCACCGGGTCGTCGACCTGACCCCTGCGGCCTACTCGGCCATCGGCAGCCTCAGCTCCGGTCTGCTTCCCGTCTACATCTACGAGTGAGGAGGAACCGCCATGACCGGACGCAACGGCGTCAACCGTCGCCGTCTCCTGACCAGCGCGGCGCTCGGCGGTGCCACCATCGTGGGCGCCTCCGCACTCGGCGGCCTGGACGCGGACTCCGCCTTCGCCGCCCCGATGCCCTCCCTGGACCCGGCGGTGTCCCAGTCGTCGTTCGTGGACGGCCGCGTCAGCCGGATCAAGGGCAGCGTCCTCGACGTGGTCGAGGCCGAGGGGACGCACAGGCTCATCCAGCTCACCAACGCCACCAGCGTCTGGAAGCTGGAAACGGTCACCGCCGAGGCCATCGAGGTCGGCGACGGACTGTACGCACGGGGTGTCGAAATGCCGGACGGCAGCGTGGCCGCCGACGCCGTCTGGGTGAACATCGTCAATCTCTATGTCACCGTCCGCGGCATCGAGCGCTCCCGGCTGCACCTGAGCCACGACAGCCACGCCCTGGTCGGCAACATCGTGGAGAAGAGGACGACCGCGTCCTTCCGCGGCGGCGCCCTCACGTCCGACCTCTCGCAGCTGCGGATCGGGCACCACGCCCAGGTGCTCGGCGCCTGGCGGCCCGCGGACGACAGCGTGGACATCGCCCGCATCAGCGTCGGGCACTGAGGCAGGGGGGAAAGTGATGGCATCGCTCACCACGAACCTCGCGACGCTGCTGCTCGGTGTCCTGCTCGCCGGCACCGGGGCGAGCAAGGCGTTCGGCCGGCAGGTCGCGGGGCAGGCGGCAGGCACCGTGCTGGTCCGCGTCCTGAACGACGGCCGCCGCGCCACACTGGTCCTTCGGGCCACCGGCGCCGGGGAACTGGCGGTGGCCGCAGGCCTGTTGGTCGCGCCGACGACCGTGGTCCCCGGGGTGGCGGCGACCGTCCTGGGCGCCGGCTTCCTCGGCTACCTCGGGTACGCCCGGGTGACCGCCCCGGAGTCGTCCTGCGGATGCACCGCCCGGAACAACGGCCCGATCACCTGGCGGGCCTTCGTCCGCGCGGGCCTGGTCGTGGTGGGCGGCGCCGCGGCCGCCGGGGCCCGGACGGCCTGGTGGACCCAGGCCGTCCGCGACCCGGTGGCGTCGGTCGCGTTCCTTGCCGTCACCACGGCCGTCCTGGTCGCGGTCTCCAGCGACCTCGACGACCTGTGGCTGGTTCCGCTGCGCAGGACACGGCTGAAAATCTTCGGGCACCCGCTCGTCCGCGGCCAGGACGACGAAGTGCCCGTGGCCGCCTCCGTCGAACTGCTGGAGCGTTCGCTGGCGTGGGTGGCCGCCGCACCCGTCGTCCGCTCCGGGCTGATCGACCACTGGGAGGCCGACGGCTGGCGCTTCCTGCAGTTCGCGGGCGTCCACGACCCGGGCGGCGCGGCGCGCCCGGTCACCGTGATCTTCGCGGTGGACCCGCGCGAGACGAGGGACACCACTGGCAATCCGGCGGTCCGGGTCACCCTGATCGACGACCGGACCGACGAACCGGTGGAGGTGGACCTGCTCAGCGACTTCCCACGGCGCGCCTCCCTGCCCATGGCCTGACGGGCAGTCCCGCAAGGGTGGTGACGCCGACACTGCCGAGGGGTCGTCCGGTCTCGGACCGGGCGGCCCCGAGGCGTCGACCGCGCAGCCCTGCACCCGGCAGCGCAACCGCCTGTCACGCAGGGTGTCGGCACGGCGAGAAGCCTCGGCTTACTGCTGGCCCTCGTTCGCGCGGCGCGCCGTGCTGAAGCGGCGCTGATACGCGGCGGGACTGATCGACAGTTTTCTCGCGAATACTCGTCGCATGCTCTCGTAATTCGGGAATCCGGCAAGGGACGCCGTCTGTGTTGCGGTATGCCCTTGGTCGAGCAGGGCTTTTGCCATGTCGAACCGGATCATCTCCACGTACCGGGCCGGCGTGGTGGACAACTCGTCGTGAAAGAGTCGCGTGAGATGCCGAGTGCTCACATTGACCTGCTTGGCGAGTTCGCCGAGCGAGTGGTTTCCCCCGGGATTCGCCGTGATCAAATCGGTGATTCTGCGGAGGGACGGAGATCGGGGCGGCGGTCCTTGCAGTGGGGCGGAGAACTGTGACTGGCCGCCCGAGCGCTGCATATGGACCACCAAGGCACGGGCGACATCGCGAGTCAGGTCAGGGCCGTGATCCTCCTCGACGAGTGCCAGTGCCAGGTCGATGCCGGCGGTCACGCCCGCCGAGGTGTAGGTGGTGCCGTCACGGACGTAGATCGCGTCGGGTTCGACGCGGCTCGCCGGGCAGCGGGCGGCGAGCTCGTGCGCGACCTTCCAGTGCGTGGTCGCACGCTTGCCCTCCAGGAGGCCGGCGGCGCCGAGGATGAAGGCTCCGGTGCAGATGGACGCGACCCGGTCGGCCCGGCCCGCCAGCGTTCGCGCCGCCTCGATCAGATCACGGGGCACAGGTGTGCGCGGGTACCGGTCCGCGCCGGCCACCAGGAACGTGCCGGGAGCAGGCTCCGTGGCGGCGGTGTCGACCGAGATCCGGAACCCGACGGACGAAGTCACATCGGCACCGCTCGGCGACACCAGAAGGATCTTGTAGCGGGCGCCGAGCCGGTTGGCTTCCGCGAACACCTCTGCGGGGCCGGCGACGTCCAGCAGGTTGACCCCGTCGTGGACGAGGATCGCGACCCGCCGCGTGGCGGAGGCCATACCCCCGCCGGCCGCCTGTCCCGATTCGGGTGACTCATGGCCGGACCGAGGCGGCGCCGGACGCCGGCTGGTCGGCAGGGTGGAAGACGGACGCACCGTCCATTCGTAGCACACCGATATCGGAAGGCGCAGAGGTCATGAGCGAGATCATCGCGGGGGTGGAGATTCCTGAAACGCCGGCGGTCGCCGAAGCCACCCGCCTGGTGCGGAAGATGACCAGCCCCCTCATCTACCACCACTCCCGTCGCGTTTTCGTCTTCGGCGTCATTCATGCTCGCAGGCTCGGCCTGGAGCCCGACCCGGAGCTTCTCTACCTGTCCGCCATGTTTCACGACACCGGCCTCTTGACGCCGTTCTCCGAGGTGGAGCAGCGCTTCGAGGTCGATGGAGCCGACCACGCGCATAAGTTCATGCTCGACCGCGGTTTCCCGGCCACTGCCGCCGACGTGGTGTGGACCGCGATCGCGCTGCACACGACACCGGGAATTCCCGAGCGGATGGGCGCGGAGATCGCCATCACGAATCTCGGGGTCCTGACCGACGTGCTCGGCCTGGGTCTGGACGAGTTGGATCGCGGCCAGGTGGACGAGATCACCGCCGTCCATCCACGGGGCGACTTCAAGAACGAGTTCTTGCAGGCCTTCGTCGACGGACTCAAGTACCGCCCGGAGACCACGAACGGAACCGTGAACTCGGATGTGCTGGAGCACTTCCTTCCCGGCTTCTCCCGCACCACCACGGTCGAGCGCATCATCGGCGCTCCCTGGCCGAGCTGATCAGGACGCCGTATGCGTGAAACGTCGCCCTCCGTGGCGGGGGGCTCGAGACCCGTGACGGACCACCCCGCGACGAGGGCGGGAACGGAGGCGAAGAAGTCTGGGTTGTGATCTGTATGGGTGACGGACACGGACACGGGCGTGGGCGCGGACAGTGTGAGCAGGAGGACCGGCTCGGAGTCGAATGGGAGAGGCACCGGCCCGCGGTCTTCGGTGCGGCCTACCGGCTGCTGGGGAGTGTCGCCGATGCCGAGGACGTGACCCAGGACGTGTGGCTGCGGGCCGCCGGAGCAGATCTGCAGGAGGTCGGTGATCTGCGGGCCTGGCTGGTGACGGTGGCCGCGCGACGGTCGTACGACATCCTCAAGAGTGCCCGTTCCCGCCGGGAGACCTATGTCGGGCCGTGGTTGCCGGAGCCGCTGCTGACCGGGCCGGACGCGTCGCAGCCGGTGCTCGTCGACGAGTCCATCAGTTCGGCGATGCTCCTGATCATGGAAGAGCTGAGCCCGCCGGAGCGGGTGGCCTTCGTCCTGCACGATGTCTTCGGTCTCGAGTTCGGCCGGATCGCCGAAGTGCTGAACGTCTCCGCGCCAAGTGCCCGGCAGCTCGCCTCGCGGGCACGACGGCGGGTCAGCAAAGCGAAGCAGTCCTCGCCGCAGTCGTCGAAAGCGGAGCGCGAACGCGTCCTCACGGTCTTCCGCGCCGCGTACGAGGCCGGGGACCTGGCCGGCCTGGTCAGGCTCCTGCACCCGGAGGCGGTATACGTCACCGACGGCGGCGGCAAGGTCTCCGCGGCACGCAAGCTCATTCACGGCGGCGAGCGCGTCGCCATGGTCATGGTCCGTACGGGGCGCCAGTGGCACCCGGACCGCATCGACTTCGCCGAGGTCGGTGGCGAGCTCGCCCTCGTGTTCCACCGGGAAGGCCGGGTCTACTCGGTCGACACGGTCCAGATCACGGATGGTCTGATCTCCGCGTACCGCAGGGTCATCAATCCCGACAAACTCGTGCGCGTCTGAGCTGTCACACCTGCAGGGGGCTACCTCGTCTGCCTGATGAGAACGCCGAACGGGCGACGAAGGAACACGCGGGCCAGGTGAGATCGATCATGCGGAGCGGCATACATCCAGCTGCAGTCACTGTGCCCTGCGCCCGAGCCGCGAGCGCAGGGCGCTCGGGTCGCCCCTCTCAGTAAGGAACTGTATGCAAGCCATCACTGTGCGAGACCGTGAGGCCGGTCTTGCCGGGATGTCCCTGACGGACATGCCCTACCCCCATGCGGCCGAGAACGACGTCGTCGTGCGGGTGCACGCCGCCGGCTTCACGCCCGGCGAGCTGGACTGGCCCGCCACGTGGACCGATCGCGCCGGCCGCGACCGCACGCCGACCGTGCCCGGACACGAGCTGTCCGGTGTCGTCGTGGAGCTGGGGCACGGCACCACCGGCCTGAGCGTCGGACAGCGGGTGTACGGCCTGGCCGACTGGGCCCGCAACGGCACACTCGCCGAGTACACCGCGGTGGAGGCCCGCAACCTCGCCCCGCTGCCCGCGGACATCGACCACTCCGTGGCCGCCGCGCTGCCGATCTCCGGGCTGACCGCCTGGCAAGGCCTGTTCGAGCACGGGCGCCTGACCACAGGCCAGACCGTTGTGATCCATGGTGCCGCGGGCGGCGTCGGCTCGATCGCGGTCCAGCTCGCCCGCGAGGCCGGCGCCCGCGTCATCGGCACCGGCCGGGCCTCCGGCCGGGACAGGGCACTCGCACTCGGCGTCGACGCCTTCATCGACCTGGAGACCGAGAAGCTGGAGGACGCCGGGGAGGCCGATGTCGTGTTCGACGTGATCGGCGGCGACATCCTCGACCGCTCGGCCGCCCTGGTCCGGGCCGGCGGCACGCTCGTCACCATCGTCATGCCGCCCAAGGTCCAGCCCAAGAACGGGCGGGCGGTGTTCTTCGTCGTCGAACCCGACCGCGCCCGGCTCACCGATCTCGCCGCACGGGTGAGGGACGGCCGGCTGAAGCCGGTCGTCGGTGCTGTGCGGTCGCTCGCCGAGGCACCCGCCGCGTTCGGCCCCGGGGAACGCACCCCGGGCAAGACGATCATCCGCGTTACGGAAGCCTGAAGGGAGACCGATCGTGATCGGAATGCGAATCGCGGGTGGCTTGCTGGCCGTCGCCACACTGACCGCGGCCACGGCCTGCTCGACGTCGGACCAGTCCGCCCCCGCCGAGGTGGCGGCGACGGCCGCGGCGTCGACGCGCCCCTCCGAAACCCTCAAACCGCTGCTGCAGCAGGCCCTGCCGAACGTGAAGGGCAAGACGTTCACCTCGGCGGTCGTGGACTTCCCGCCCAACGCGAGCGCGCGGCCGCACCGGCACGGACAGGCGTTCGTCTACGCCTACGTCCTGGAGGGCACCGTGCGCAGCAAGCTCGACGACAAGCCCGTGACCACCTACCACCAGGGCGAGAACTGGGTCGAGCAGCCGGGCGCCCATCACGTCCTCACCGAGAACACCAGCAAGACGAAGCCGGCCAAGTTGCTGGTCGTCTTCATCTCCAACACCGGAGACAAGCTCAAGGTCGACGACCCGAAGTCATAGCCCGGGGAACGCGGCGGGGGCGGCGACACGCCGCACGAACCCTGCCCCGCGAGGACACACGCCATCCGCCACCGAGACGCGCCCCGACGGGCGCGGCGCAGCGCACGAACGGAATCAAGGAACCATGAACGCCCCCCAGCGCATCAACATCGGCAAGCAGCATCCTGCCGCCTACACGGCCCTCATCACCCTGTCGTCGGAAGTTGAAGCGGCCGCCGCCGCGGCCGGCCTCGACCCGCTCCTGGTCGAACTGCTGAGGATCCGCACCTCACAGATCAACGGCTGCTCGTTCTGCCTGCGCATGCACACCCGCGACGCCCTGAAGAAGGGCGAGAACCCCGACCGGATCGCCGTGCTGCCCGCATGGGCGGAGACCGGCTACTTCTCCGAGACCGATCGCGCCGCCCTCCGTCTGACCGAGGCGATCACACGCGTGGCGGACGGACACGTCAGCGACGAGGACTACGACACCGCCGCGGCCGTACTCACCGCGGACCAGATCTCGGCAGTCGCCTGGCTGGCCACCGTGATGAACGCCTTCAACCGCGTCGCGATCACCAGTCGGTACCCCGTCGGCAACTGACCTCGACGCCGTCAGGGGCGTTCGGTACCGCGGAGGTCAGCCGACCCGGAAGGTGCAGGTGCCTGGGGTGACGTGGTAGACGGCGGCCCCGGGCGCCACCCGCGCCCGGGGCCGATTTTTGATCGGCGTGCAACCTGCGAGCTCACCGCCCTCGTATAAGGGGTGTCCACGTGGCGAGGTCCGACACTGGAGGGTGCTTTTCTGTGACATCTGCTTCCGAACGAGACATACAGTTCACCGAGTTCGTCAGCGCGCGCCGTGCGGAGCTCGTGCGCGTGGCCGCGCTGCTGCTGTCAGGTGATCACGCCAGGGCGGAGGACGTGGTGCAGATGGCGCTCACTCGTCTGTACCTCGCGTGGCCGAAGGTGCGCCTGGACACGCTGGATGCATATGTGCGCCGGTGTGTGGTGAACGCGGTGATCGACGACAGGCGCCATGTGTTCCGCCGCCGTGAGCAGGCGCAAGCGCAGGTGCCCGATGTCGCCACCATCGAGCCCCATTACGCCGACCACGCGACGCTCGTGGCCCTGCTGGCCACGCTGCCTGCGCGTATGCGTGCAGCGGTCGTGCTGCGCTACGTCGAGGGGCTCAGTGTCTCGGAGACCGCCAAGGCGCTGAGATGCACCGAGGGCACCGTCAAGAGCCAGAGCGCCCGTGGCCTGGAGCGACTGCGTGCGGTATTCCCCGAACACGCTCACGAGCTTGTCTGAAAAGCGTTGAATGGAGGGCTTTGAGATGCAAGACATGATCGACGCGTTGGGTGCTCTGCGAGGCACCGGTGCGCAGCTCCCCGCCAGTGAGGACGCGGTCGCGGCCGACCTTGCCCGCGGACAGCGCGCATTGATCCGCCGGCGCCGGCGGATCGTGGGCGCCGGAGTCGCCGCCCTGGGTGCGGCGACAGCCGTCGCGGTGGCGGTGGTCGGCCCGGTCGGCGAGTCCAGCTCGAGTGTGGCGACCAAGCGGGTGGCACAGCCGTCTGCCTCGTCCGGTCACTCCGGAACCTCGATCGCGCTGGAGCTCGCCGCCTACAAGGGCGCCCAGCCGGCTGGTTTCAAGGTCGACACCGTTCCGGCGGGCTGGAGCGTGAGTTCGTCGAACGAATACGGCTTCGTGGCCGTCCCACCCGGAACCGGCAGTCACCACTCCGGTACCGACTTCATGGACGGCATCGCCGTCTTCCTTCAGGGCGATTCCGTGCTGCCCGACGACTCGCCTGTCACCAAGGTGACCATCAACGGCAAGGTCGGACAGCTCGGATTCAGTGGTGGAAGGGACGCCAAGTGGCTGATCTTCCCCGATGCCGCGGGCGACAAGGTCCTCGTACAGGTCCCCACCAAGCTGGGCCTGACCGACGAGCAGATCGTTCGATTTGCCCAGGGCATCACGGTCACCGGCCATGCACGGGCAGCGCGCGGCTGACCGTCCGGTCGAAGAGTGATCCTTCCGCACCCTTGGGATGTGCGGACACCGACGCCCTGGCCGTCTGCGCGGCCTCGCAAGGCCAGTGCGTCGTCGGCCGGTCGGACCATCGCGACACTGGGGCAGAAACGATTCACCCCGTCGCCGGTCACCTTGACGCTCGCCGGTGGCCGACCGGAGCGCTGTTGCCGTCGGCGCCGGGCGGCACGGTCGGTGCCCCGCCCAGCACTGCGGTGACGCGAGCACTGCGGTGACGCGCAAACCCCTCGGCGTCTGTCGTCGCTCCGATCAGAGCAACCACCCTGGAAAGGCAGGACCTACCGTGGCTCACTCGCGCAAGGCGCGACCGGCCGGCCGTCGCGGCGGGCGCAGGCGGGCGGCACCACGCCGCAGCCGGCCCGGCACGGTCACCACGGTCACGTGCGTCGTGCTGGCCGCGGCCGCCGCACTCGCTGTCTCCGCCCATCGGGACCCGCTCGCCGCTTCATCCCGCCCGGCGTCGGCGCCGTCCCACATCGACCATCCCACCGCGTCCCCTGGCCTTCCGGCGCCAGGGGCCACCACTTCGCATGCGAGTCCGAGCGTCTCAGCCACGGCCACCCGTCCCACGTCACCAGCCGAGTCCTCCCCGATCCGCATCCCGGCAAAGGGTCCAGGAGTCTTCACCACCGCACAGGCGACGGGCAGACAGGTCGGCACAGGGGGGACCGTGCGCCGGTACAGGGTCGAAGTGGAGGACGGGATCGCCCTGCCCGCTCAGCAGGCAGCGCGCGAGATCTCCGGAATCCTGGCCGATCCCCGCGGCTGGACGGCGGACGGCGTCGACTCCTTTCAGCTGACCAGCTCCGGACCGTACGACTTCACCGTGAAGATCGCGACCCCGGCCACGGTGGACGCCATCTGTGGCGCCGCGGGCCTCGACACCGGCGGCGAAGTCAACTGTGACGTCGGCAAGGACGTAGTGGTCAATCTGAAACGGTGGGTCCTCGGCTCACCCGAGTTCGACGGCCCCCTGCACGGCTACCACGCCCTGATCATCAATCACGAGGTCGGCCACCGCCTCGGCCATGGGCACGAGACATGCCCGGGGCGGGGACACCCTGCGCCGGTCATGATGCAGCAGATCAAGGGTCTCAAGGGATGCGTCGCCAACGCATGGCCCTACGACGGCAAGGGCCGTTACCTCAGTGGCCCCGCCGTGCCCTGAACAGCGGCTCATGCCGTCGTGCGTCTCCACCGTCAGCCGACCCTCGCCGGGAATGCGGCGTCGACCCACCTTGTTGAAGCGTGCGGCTGACATGTTCGAGTCAGGTGACTCGCATGGCGGCGAAAGGAGCACATCATGGCACGTAACACCGCGCGGCCCGTCGTCAAGCTGAAGTCGACAGCCGGTACCGGAGTCACCTACGTGACCCGCAAGAACCGCGCGAACGATCCCGACCGGCTGGTCCTGCGCAAGTACGACCCGGTGGTCGGCGCGCACGTCGTCTTCCGCGAAGAACGCTGACCTGCGCCTGCGTCGCACCGCGACAAAGGCCCCAGGTAGCGCTGCGGGCGGACCCCCTTCGACCTCCTGAGAGGAGACCGCGATGAAGGTACGCAAGTCACTGCACTCGTTGAAGACGAGGCCGGGCGCCCAAGTGGTGCGCCGGCGGGGTGTGACCTTCGTGATCAACAAGAAGAACCCGCGGTTCAAGGCCCGCCAGGGCTGAGAACCCGCCGCGTCGCAGTCCGCCGGCCCGGCACCGCGCTCGCGGTGCCGGGCCCTGCGTCGTGCGGATCATCGCTACCTGGCCGGCACGGGCGTCGCGATCGCCGACCTGGGCCTGCCCGAACGGGTTCGTCTTAGCCGGACGCTCCACGGGTACCCGGGCGCAGCAGTCGAGTGACGCAACGGAGGCACACTGATGAGCACGGTCAAGGAAACGGTGGAAGTAGACGTCCCGGTCCACACCGCCTACAACCAGTGGACGCAGTTCGAGGATTTCCCGAACTTCATGGAGGGCGTGGAGGAGATCACCCAAGTGGACGACCGCCACAACCACTGGACCACCAAGATCGGCGGCGTCAGGCGGGAGTTCGACACCGAGATCGTCGACCAACTTCCCGACGAGCGCATCACGTGGCGCACGACCAGCGGTGACCTGGGCCAGAAGGGCACGGTCCGCTTCCAGCGCGTGGACGACACCCACACCCGGGTGGAACTCGTGATGGACGTCGAACCCAGCGGAGCCGCCGAGAAGGCCGCGGACATGCTCGGCACCATCGACCGGCGTGTCAAGGGCGACATGAAGCGCTTCAAGAGCTACATCGAGGAGCGCGGCGCGGCGTCCGGGGCATGGCGCGGACGCATCAAGCCGGGGGGCGCGGGCGGCCCCGCCTGACACCGGTCCGCAGGGTCCCGGCAAGGTGGAGGGCGGCATCGATCTCGGCCAGGTGGTCAGGGTCAGCAGAGTGCCGTTCCCGGCGGCTGAACCAGGCCCGCTACGGGACGCGCGTGGATCCGGCGGGCTTCAGCCCGCTCGGTCGCCGGGGCCGAGGATGACGGGAAGCCGTCGTCGGAGCCGCGGATGACGGGAAGCCGCACCGGGCCGCACAGAGCGCCGTGCCACCGGCTCAGCTCGGCCGGTGGCACGGCGAGGTCCAGGCCCGGGAGGCGGCGCAGCGCCGTTCCCCAGGGCAGCCGTGCCGAACCCGTTGACTTCCCAGGCATGCATTGGTTGAGTGGCTGAGCCACTGAGCCACTGGGAGGACGACGTGGAGGCACTGCCCCGCGAAACCATCGTCGATGTCCTGGAGAGCCGCCTGCGTGAGGACATCCTCGCCGGGCGGCACCCCGCGGGCGCTTATCTGCCGCCGGAACGCACGCTCGCCGACGGCTACGGCGTCACCCGCACCACCTTGAAGCACGCGTTCGGGCGCCTGACGCAGGCCGGACTCCTGGAGACCCGGCACGGTGTCGGTACCCGGGTGCGGGACTACCTGCGGCTGGGCGGCGCAGACCTGCTGCCCATGCTCGTACGGCACAGCGCCGACTGGATCGGTGAGATCTTCGAAGTGCGGCGCTCCATCGGCGCACTGATCGCCGAGCGTGCCGCTGCCCGGGCGACCGACCGGCAGCGAGGCGAGCTGCGCGAACTGCTGGCCGCCGTGGGGGATGCGGCGGACCCCGACGCCGTGCAGCTCGCGGACCTCGAGGTCCACCGAGCGCTCGCCCGCGCCACCGGCAACCGCGTCTACGTCCTGCTGACCAATACCCTCTTCAGCGCCTATCTGCCGGTACGTGCCGCGCTCAGGGGACCGTTCACCGACGCTCAGGTGGCCCGTGACCGCCTGGAACCGGTGATAGCTGCCGTGGCGGCCGGCGACGTGGCGGGCGCTCGGCGGGCGGCCGAGCGGTATCTGACGACCACCGAACGGATCATGCTGGAGGACCTGGCATGAGCGCGGACCCCATCTCGGGCCCGGCCACGCGCGGTGGCCATCCCGCTCGCGGCACGGTCTTCCGCGAGAGCATGCTCGGCAGCCTGCGTCTGGACGACGAGGACCGCACCCGCCGCGTCCGACTCGACCTGACGGTCTCGGCGGACCGTCTCCTGCGACCGTTCGGCACCACCGAGGCCCGCGCCACCGGCCGTGTTCGCGTGACAGGCTGGAGCGACGACCCTCACGCCGAGGGCCGGTTGGAGATCTCACCGCTGGCACGCCGTCGTATCCGCTACCGCATCAGGTTCACCGCGGACGGCCGCCGACTCGCCCTGGACGGCTGGAAGTCCGTCAGCCCGCGCAGGCCCGTGACCTCCATGACGGTGCTGCCGTACACCCTGTACGAGGACGGCGAACGCGTCGGCTCCGGTACCCTCCGCTTCCCGCTCGGTACGCAGCTCCTCCCCTTCCTCACCAGCTTCCGATTCCCGCGGCGGGAGAACCCTGGCGCCTTCCTCGCGCCCCGCTGGCGCGGGGAACCGGGTCGTACCGAGGTCTGGTACACCACCGTCACCGACCCGGACACCGGCACCGGACTGTGGCTGCACCACGAACTGACCTCTCCGGCGGACGGCTCCCCGCCGTACGCCCATGGCTGGGCGGCGGTGTTCCCCAAGGACGGCCCCGTGCGCCACGCCCGCTTCGGCCCCGCCTCATGGACTGCGCAGGAGTCCGGCTTCAGCGCGGACGGCATCGCCGTCCGGCCGGGCCGACTGTCCGGATCGGCCGGGGACGGCGCCTTGCGCTGGGACATCGCTGAACGGCCTGCCGACGAGCCGCTGTTCACCTTCCCCCGCTGGTCGTGGCGTCGGCTCCTGCTGCCGGCCGCACAGATGCTCCCCGCCGCGCGGTCCTGCTACGACGGCTCGTTCACCCATGACGGCACGACGCTGACGCTCACGTCGGCCCCCGGCGCCTCCGCCCGGATCTACGGTCACGGGAACGCACGCCGCTGGGCCTGGCTGCACGCGGATCTCGGTGGCGGTGACGTCCTGGAGATCGTCTCGGCCGTGTCCACGCGGCCGGGCCTGCGCAGGCTTCCCCCGCTGGCCTTCCTCCGGCTGCGCCGGCACGGCCGCACCTGGCCCCGCCGTCCCGAGCGCTCTGCCGTCGGCTGGGCGGGCCTGTGCCGTTTCCGCACGGACATCGGCCTGCCGACATGGACGGTCACCGGCCGCACGGCCCTGCGCCGGATCCGTGTCGACGTCACCCAGCCCGCCGACCGCGTCCTCGCCCTGGACTACACCGACCCTGACGGCGGGCACGCCACGTGCCGCAACAGCGAGCGCGCCGACGCGCACGTCCGGCTGGAGCGATGGTGGTTCGGCGGCTGGCGCACCGAGGCCGAGTGGGAGCTCGACGGCACCGCGCACGCGGAGGTGGGCACGCGATGAGCCTTTCCGGTCTCGTGGCCGCTCTTCTCGCGGACGACGGCACCACCGACTGGCCCCGGCGCGTCCCCACCCGGCTGAACACGCTCCTCGCCTCGATGCCGCTCGCCGCCCGGGCCGGCCTGCGAGCGGCGGCGCGCGGCGTGGACGTCTACGCCGCGGCGCGCACCGGACGCGCTCTGGGCGCTCTCACCCCGGCCGAGCGGGAGTCCGTGCTGGAGGATCTCGCCGCACGACCCGGGCTCCTGCCGCTCCTGGACGTGCTCAAGGTGCCCGTGCTCCTGGCGGCCGGTACCGAGCGACTGCTCGAGGACGCTCCCGCACCACGCGGTCCGGTACGCCGTGATCCGCCGCTCGATCTGACGCCCGTACGTGCCTGGCCCGCTCGCTCCACCGCCGACGCCGTGGTCGTCGGTTCGGGCGCGGGCGGAGCGATGGCGGCGCGGACGCTGGCCCGCGCCGGGCTCCGTGTCGTCGTGCTCGAAGAAGGCGAGCACCACTGCACCGAGTCGTTCGGCACACGCCCGCCCCTCGACCGGTTCACCGAGCTGTACCGGGACGGCGGTGCGACCGTCGCCGTCGGCAGACCACCGCTGCTGCTGCCGGTGGGCCGCGCCGTCGGCGGTACCACGGTCGTCAACTCCGGTACCTGCTACCGCACTCCGGGCCACGTGCTCACCCACTGGAGCAGGAACCTCGGGTTCGCGCTCGCCGACGGCTTCGAGCACCATCTGGACGAGGTCGAACGCAGTCTGAAGGTCGCCACGCAGCCCATGGACGTCCTCGGTGCGAACGGCCGTCTCGCCCTCGCCGGAGCCCACGCGCTCGGCTGGCGGGCGGCACCGCTGCGCCGCAACGCGCCGGGCTGCCGGGGCTCCTGCCAGTGCGTGACCGGCTGTCCGACCGGCGCCAAACAGAGCGTGCAGCTCTCCGTGCTGCCCCAGGCCTGCGCCGCCGGGGCACGCATCGTCACCGGAGCCCGCGTGGAGCGCATCCTCGTCGACGAGGACCGGCCGCAAGGCGCGCGGGCCGCGGGCGTACGGGTCCGCGGGCAGGACGGCGCCTGCGAGATCCTCGCACCCCTGGTGGTGGTCGCCGCCGGCGCGTTGCAGTCCCCGCCACTCCTGCGTCGTTCCGGCCTCGGTCGGCATCCCCGCCTCGGCCGCAACCTCAGCGTCCATCCGGCCACGAGTGTCGCCGGACGCTTCGCCGAGCCGGTCACCGCGTGGGAAGGCGTGCTGCAGAGCGTGGGCGTGGAGGAACACCATGAGGAGGGAATCCTCATCGAGGCCACCGCGACCCCGCCCGGGATGGGCTCCTTCGTCCTCCCCGGACTGGGAACCGAGCTCCGCCGTGAACTGGAGGACGCCGACCGGCTCGCCACACTCGGCGCGATGATCGCCGACCGTCCCTCCGGTCGCGTCCTCGGCCGCGACCGCACACTGGTCCGCTACGACGTGGACCCCCGCGACGCGGGACGCCTCGTGCGGGCCCTGCGTGCCATGGGCGAGCTGCTGTTCGCCGCCGGCGCCGAGGAAGTGCTCACCGGCATCCCGGGCACACCCCGCGTACGCGGCCTCCCGGAACTGGACGCCGTGCTGGCGGGCACGAGCGTGCGGCGGCTGCATCTGTCCGCCTACCATCCCACCGGCACGGTCGCCGCGGGCCAGGACCCCCAGCGTTGTCCCTGTGACCCGCTGGGCCGGCTGCGCGGCGTACGGGGTGTACTGGTCGCCGATGCCTCCGCACTGCCCAGCTGCCCCCAGGTGAACCCCCAGTTGAGCATCATGGCGGGAGCCCTGGCGATCACCGAGGCCTTCCTGGACGGCCGGTGAGGCCGCCGCCCCGCGCATGGCCGGCCGGTCGGCTGCCGGTGCAGTGGTGCGGCAGCGTGCACGCAGGTCATGGCGCGGTCGGGCGACCCGCGAAGAGCGGGAGACCTACGCCCGCAGGGCGCCGGAGGCACTCCGCTCGGTCTGTTCCAGCGCCGTGCGCAGTGCCAGCGGTGTCGCGGCCGCCCATGCCTGGGGTGAGGACGCGTGGGGATAGGGAACCGGTCCGGTGGTGGCGGCCCGGTCGTAGCCGGCGATGACCTCGGGCAGGCGGTGTCCGTACCGGGTGGCCGCCGCCACGAGGCCCTCGGTGACGAGCTCGACCTGTTCGGCGAGTCCGTAGCGGGCCAGGCCCAGGGCGATGAGCGCGTTGTCGTGCGGCCAGGCGCTGCCGCGATGGTAGGACAGCGGATGGTAGGGCCGCTGACCGGCGGCCAGGGTGCGGATCGCCCAGCCGGAGAAGAAGTCCGGCTCCAGCAGGCGTCGCCCGACTCGGCGCGCGCGTTGCGTGTCGAGGATGCCGGACCACAGCAGGTGGCCGGCGTCCGACGCCAGGGCGTCGGCCTGACGGCCGGCGCCGTCGAGCGCGAGCGCGGGAAAGTCGGCGTCCGGCATCCAGAAGTCCGCCGCGAAGCGGTCGCGCAGCCGCTGTGCCGCCTCGCGCAGGCGGAGCGCGTACGGCGCGTCCTGCCATACCTCCTGGGCCAGTTCCGCGGTGCGCAGCAGGGCGTCGTAGGCGTAGCCCTGGACCTCCGACACCGCGATGGGTCCCTGTGCCTGGGTTCCGTCCGCGAAGCAGATCGCTCCGGCCGAGTCCTTCCAGTTCTGGTTGACCAGGCCACCCGGGTCGGGGGTGTAGACGAGGTAGCCGTGTTTCTCCAGGCCCCCGTCCGTGAGCATCCAGTCCACGGCCCGCCGGGCATGGCTCTCCAGGCGTACGGCCAGTGAGTTGTCGCGGGTCGTCTCGTGGTGCGCGTGCAGAAGGACGAGAAAGAGCGGTGTGGCGTCGACGGTTCCGTAGTAACGGCCGTAGGGCACCTGCCGGAAGTGGGCGAGTTCGCCGTGGCGGGTCTCGTGGACGATGCGACCGGGTTGTTCGCCGCTGAAGGCGTCGTGGCGCTGCCCCTGGACCGCGGCGAGCGCGCTCAGGGTGGCGGCGGCCGTCTCCGGGCGGTACGGCAGGAGGAAGTAGGACGTCAGCAGGGAGTCGCGGCCGAACAGGGTGAGGAACCACGGGATGCCCGCCGCGGGTACGTGCGCCTCCTCGCCGTCGACGCCGGTGACCGGGATGGTCAGCAGGTCGACGTCGTCCAGTCCCCGTTCGCAGGCGCGGGCCAGGTCGTCGCCCGCCGGCGGAGTCCGGTGCCGCTGCGGACGCGGTGCCGCCGGCGGCCGGTCCGGCAGCCCGTGCGGGCGGGCGCGGACGGTCAGCTGGAGTTCGGCCTCGCCGTGGCTGTCGAGGCCGAGGTCCCAGGTGAGGGTGCGCGCGGTGGGCTCCGTCGTCGTCCGCACGGCGTCGGGGGCCGGGTCGCAGGTGAGGACGGTCCGGGAGTGCCAGTCGGCGCGCCGGTAGTCGAAGCGCAGTCCGTCGGCCGTGGTGTGCGTCTCGTGCCGGCCGCCGGGTTTGGGGTAGGTGCGGTCGTCGGCGCGCAGTTCGAACAGGTCGGCGAAGTCGGCGTCGACGGTGAGGTCGATGCGTGCGGTCACCGGTTGGGGGCGGTTGCTGACCAGCCGCAGGTGTTCGGTCAGTGTGCCGGCGGTGACGGTCTGGCGGCGGAAGACGGTGTAGGCGGGCGGATCGTCGCGTGTGCCCCGGGGGGTGAGGACGCAGGACGCGGTGTCGTCCGACTCCGCCGCGGCGGGGACCAGGGCCACGGGGGCGGTGTCGTCGACGGTGAGCTGCCAGCGGCTGAGGTGACGGGCGTCGCGCAGGAACAGGCCGTCGGGTGTCGTCCCGCGGCTGCCGCTGATGCCTCCTGCCGCGTCCAGGTGGGCGAAGGTGGCGTCGCGCACCAGCTGGACGCGGTGGGCGGCGGTGGTCATGGCGTGGGCTCCTTCGGCTGCGTGCTCAGCAGGTCGAGCGTGAGGGCGGCGGTCCATGAGAACTGCCGGGCGCCGCGGGCGGTGCCGCTGACGGGGTCGACGTATTCGGCGAACCGCGATCGTCCCGCCTCGGTGAGGAAGCCTTCACGGAGGCGTTCGGCGTCCGTGTGGAGGTGGTGGGTGCGCAGTCCGCGGTGGATCAGCCAGGCGGTGTTGAACCAGGCCGGGCCGCGCCAGTAGCGCTGGGGGTCGAAGGCGTGGCCGGTGAGGTCGTAGCTGGGAACGAGCTGCGTGCCGGGCGCCGTGAAGTGCGGGCTGCCGAGGGCCGCGTGCAGTCGCCGGACGATGTCCTCGGGCAGGTGCGGGAGGATGAGCGGGACGAGCCCGCTGATGCTGCGTTCGTCCACCATGGCTCCGGTGGCCAGGTCGCGGGCGCGGAAGATGCCCGCGGTGTCGTCCCACAGCCGGTCGACCAGCCGCAGGCCGAGGTTCCGTGCGCGCTCCGCGTGCGCCGCGCCGGTCTGGCCCAGCTCGCGGGCCATTGCCCCGAGGGCCAGTTCGCTGACGGCGAGCAGCGCGTTGAAGCAGGGGTCCTCGACCGCGAAGCGGTGCCGGGTCGCGCGGTCGTCGTAGCCCGCGTCGCGGTAGTCGGCCGCCAGCCGGACGTAGCGGCCGTAGTCGAGGTCGGTGGGCCGGTCGGCGGGGTGGCCGTGGTCGAGGTCGGCGCGGTGGAACGCCTCGGGCGCGGCGGGCTCGACGCGTTCCAGGGCCCGGTCCCAGCAGGGGCTGTTGTCCATGCCCGGCTCCCATGGGTGCACGACCGCGGCGAGGCCGGCGCCGCCGAGGTCGCGGCGGGTGAGGAGGTAGTCGTGCCAGGCGGCGAGCCGTGGGTGGACTCGGGCCAGGAAGCCGCGGCGGCGGGACTCGCCGGGATCGGCCTCGTGCACGAGCCAGGCGGCCAGTGCGTGCACGGGCGGCTGGACGAGGCCGGACGTCTGCGGCGTGGAGGGCGCGCCGGAGGGCCGGCCCGCGTGTGCGGACTGCCAGAAGTCGGGGCTCGGGAAGTAGGCGTCGTACGGTACGGCGGGGTTGAAGACGATGTGGGGGATGCGGCCGTCGGCCCACTGCCCGGCCAGCAGGGACTCCAGTTCCTGCTGGGCGCGGCGCACCGAGAGGTGGCGCAGTCCGATGGCGATGAACGCGGAGTCCCAGCTCCACTGGTGCGGATAGAGGGTGCGGGAGGGCACCGTGGAGGTGCCCGTCCAGTTGTCGATGAGGACCCGCGCCGCACCGCGCCGCAGTGTCAGGTCTGCGGCGGCGGTGGGCGCGGGCCGGTCCAGGAGGGACTTCACGCGCCGGACCTCTTCAGGAAGGCGGGGATGGAACGCACCGCTTCCACGGGGTCTCCGGTCAGGCGGCACTCGGCGGCGAGGTGGCCGTCGTAGCCGATGGTGTGCAGGGCGCCCAGCCAGGCCGGCCAGTCCAGGTGTCCGGCGCCGGGCTGGAAGCGGTTGGAGTCGGAGACCTGGGCGTGGCCGATGAGGTCGGCGTGCGCGATGATCGCGGCCGCCGGATCGCTCTCCTCGATGTTCATGTGGTAGCTGTCGATGCCGATCCTGATCGAGTCGAGACCGGTGGCGCGGATCAGGTCGGCTGCCTGCTCGAGCCGGTTGACCATGTGGTCCTCGTACCGGTTGAGCGGCTCCAGAAACAGCGTGACGCCTTCCCTGCGGGCGTGCTCCCCGAGTTCGGACAGGCCGGCCAGCAGGATCTCGCGGTCCTCCTCTTCGGAGCGCGGCGGCTCGAAGGGGGGAAGCCGGCGGGAGAACATGCCGTAGGAGGCGGGGGTCTGGGCGCCGAGCCCACCGATCTCGGCGATCACGGTCAGCTGCGACTTCATCTGCGCGATGGCGTCGCGGCGCAGGTCGGCGTCGAAGGCGCCGAAGAAGTGCAGCATGTCGACGCACACCGTCGGCATGACCACGCCGTCCTTGCGGGCCTGCTGGAGTTCTTCGATCCGGGAGGCGAAGTGGAAGTCGCCCTTGGCGCGCAGTTCGATGGCGTCGTAGCCGGCCTGCTGCGCGAACTCCCACTTGGCCTGGAGGGTGTCTCCGGGCAGGAGTTGTTCCTGTACGGCGGTCTTGAGCATGAGAGGGCCTTTGCCTTTCAGAATTCCAGGACGACCTGCAGCGCGTCGGCAGGACGCTCGTCCAGCAGCACGTACGCGTCGGCGGCTTCGGCGGCGGGGACGACATGGCTGACCAGGGAGGCCACGTCCACGTGCCCCTCGGCGACCAGGCGCAGGAAGGTCTGCTGAAGGCGTTCCACGCTCCAGCGGTGGGACAGCTGCGGGGGGACACCGCCGATCTGGGAGCAGACGAGCTGGACGCGGTTGTGGTGGAACTCGTCGCCCAGCCGCAGGCCGATGCCGTCGCCCTGATAGAAGCCGGAGGCCACCACGCGACCGCCTGCCGCGACCGAGCGCAGGGCTTCGTGCAGGGCCGGGTAGGCGCCGCTGATCTCGATGGCGAGGTCGGCGCCGAGACCGTCGGTGGCGTGGCGGATGGCTTCGGCGACGGCCTCGGTGCGGGCGTTGAGGGTGTGGTGGGCGCCGTAGCGCTTGGCGGTCTCCAGACGGCCGTCGAGGGCGTCGACGGCTGTGACCCGGGCGCCGTTGAGCTGCGCGAGCCGTGTGGTGAGCAGGCCGATCACGCCCTGGCCGAAGACGGCGACGTCCTCACCGAGGTGGATGTCGCCGGCCAGGACGGCGTTGTAGGCGATCGCGCCGACGCGTGCGAAGGCTCCGGCCAGGGGCTCCAGTCCGGTGGGCAGGGTGTGGCCGATCATCCGCTCGGCCGGGACGATGCCCTCGCTGCGGTGTCCCCAGATGCCCCAGACCAGGTCGCCGGGGCGGGGCAGGCCGGCGGTGCCCTCGAGCTCCGGGGAGATCTCGACGACCTCTCCGACCTCGGAGTATCCCCAGCCCGCGACCGGGTACTGGATGCCGGCCGCCCCCTCGCGGAACAGCCGCGCCTCGGGGTCCCAGGTCCGCGTCAGGTAGGGGTTGGTGCCGCGGTACGCGGTCAGTTCGGTGCCGGCCGAGATGCCCGAGTAGCGGGTGCGGACTCTGAGGTGGCCTTGGGGCAGTGCGGCTTTGGCGTGCTCGGCGACCTCCACCTGGCGGGGGCCGGTGAATTGGACGACGCGTTCCACGGGGGCTCCGGAGGGGTTGCGGATGTTGGTTGCGTCGACAATATCTCGCACTTATGTCTTGTCAACCAGCAAAAGTGATGCTGAGATGCGTGCTCAGTAGACGTAAGTCGGAACGAGGACACGCAATGCACACCAAGAGCCGGCGGTCGAGGACGACCGCGGTGGGCATCACCGCAGCCCTGGGACTCGGGCTGCTCGCAGGCTGTGCCGGCGGCACCGGGCCCGGGAAACCGGACCGCGAGATCACCGTCTGGTCCCAGGAGAACCTCCCGGACCGGGTCGCCGCGACGCAGAAGATCATCGACGGGTTCGAGAAGAAGACCGGCATCAAGGTCCACCTCGTCGGGGTCGACGAGGGGCAGATGCCGCAGCTCATCATGTCCGCCGCGGCCGCCGGCAAGCTGCCCGACGTGATCGGCGCGGCTCCGATGGGCCAGGTGTGGCAGATGTACACCAACGGTCTGCTCAACACCGACATCCCGAAGAAGATCGTCGCCGAGCTCGGGAGGAACACGTTCAACGCGAACGCGCTCCAGCTGACCTCGGACGGGAACACCAGCCTCGGTGTGCCCTCCGACGCCTGGCTCCAGCTGCTGGTCTACCGCAAGGACCAGTTCGACGAGAAGCACCTGGCGGCCCCCGACACCTACGCGCGGGCTGTGACCGCCGCCAAGGCGCTCACCACCAAGGGCCACGACGGCGTCTCCGCGGCCACCGACCCCAGTGACGTCTTCACCTCCCAGAGCTTCGAGAGCCTCGCCCTGGCCAACGACTGCCAGCTCGTCGACGACCACCACGACGTCGCCCTGGAATCCCCGCAGTGCCAGACCGCGTTCCGCACCTACGACCGGCTCGCCCGCACCTACGGGGCCCCCGGTACCCAGACGGTGGACTCCACCCGCGCCACCTACTTCGCCGGCCGGTCCTCGATGATCGTCTGGTCCTCGTTCCTGCTGGACGAACTCGCCGGCCTGCGCAAGGACGCCCTGCCCAGCTGCCCCGCGTGCAGGAACGACCCGCGGTATCTGTCCGACAACAGCGGGATCGTGACGGCGATGAAGGGGCCCGACAGCTCCGAACCCGCCCAGTTCGGCGAGATCACCTCATGGGTGACCACCAAGACGGCCGAGACCGCCGCCTCCCGCGAGTTCATCGAGTACATGATGGGCACGGGTTACGAGTCCTGGTTCGGCATGTCGCCCGAGGGCAAGATCCCCGTCCGGAACGGCACGGCCGCGCAGCCGGAGCGCTACCTCGACGCCTGGCGTCACAGCCCCATCGGCGTCGACACCCGCAAGCCCTTCGACCAGGTCTACCCGCCCGCCCTGCTCAATCAACTCGCCGCCGGCGTCAGCCACATGCGGCGCTGGGGCATCACCCAGGGTGAAGGAGCCCTCGTCGGCGCCACCAACGGCGAACTGCCCGTTCCCAAGGCCATCGGCGCCATGACCGGCGGCCAGATCTCCCCCTCCGAGGCGGCCCGCGAAGCCGACGCCGACGTCGCCGCCCTGAAGAAGTCCCTGCAATAGCCGCCCGCCTGCACGTCGCAAAGGTCCCCTCATGACTACAGCTCCCGCCGGCGCGCCACAGCGCCGGGCGACCGGCCCCCGGTCCACCGCCGGGCCCGCCTCCCGGACCACCCGCCCGATGACCGCGAGCCGCCGCGCCAACCGCGCCGGCCTCGCCTTCGTCTCCCCCACCTTCGTCGTGGTCCTGGTGGTGGTCGTCCTGCCCATCCTGTGGACCGTGCTGCTGGCGTTCCAGAAGGCCAGGCTCGTCGACATCCAGGGCATGGGACTGTTCGGCCACTGGTCACTGGACAACTTCGCCCAGGTCTTCGACTCCGCCGGCTTCTGGTCGAGCCTGACCACGACCCTGCTGTACACCGCGGGTGGCACTCTGGGCTCGGTCGCTCTCGGCCTCGTGGCCGCGCTCGCGCTGCGCAAGCCCTTCCGCGGCCGCGGCCTGCTGCGCGCCGCGATGCTGCTGCCCTACGTGGCCCCCGTCGTCGCGGTGGCCTTCGTCTGGGAGGTCGCGCTCAGCCCGCAGTACGGCGTCGTCAACGACTGGGGCCGGCGCCTGTTCGGCTGGGACCACCCGATCGCCTTCCTGTCGACCCGGGAGTACTCGGTCCACCTGCTCGGTGTGCACGTCGACGTCCCCCTGGCCCTGCTGACCGTGATCGCCTTCGAGTGCTGGCGCTACTTCCCCTTCGCCTTCCTGTTCATCCTCGCCCGCCTCCAGGCGGTGCCCCACTCACTCGAGGAAGCCGCGAAGGTCGACGGGGCCACCCCCACCCAGCGCTTCCGCCACATACTCCTCCCCCAGCTCATGCCCGTCATCGCCCTGTTGTGCGTCCTGCGGTTCATCATGACCTTCAACAAGTTCGACGACGTCTACCTGCTGACGGGAGGCGGCGCCGGCACCGACGTCGCCGCCGTGCGCGTCTACGACTTCCTCACCGCCCGCTACGACGTGGGAGCAGCGGCCGCCCAGGCCCTGGTTCTGGCCGCCTCCCTGATGCTCCTGCTGGGCCTCTACTTCAAGTTCTTCGGCAACAAGGTCCAGGAGGAATCGTGACCCGCAAGGCCGCTCTGAGCAGGGCCCAGTTCGAGGAGCGACTCTTCGGCGTCCTGCGCCGGCTCGTCATCGCCTTCCTCGCGGTGATCACCCTGCTGCCCTTCTACTACATGCTGCTGCTGTCGGTGAAGCCCATCGACGCGCTCCTCCTCGACCCCGGCTCCCTGTGGGTGTCGGCCAAGGACTTCACGCTGTCGACCTACCACGACGTCCTGCGCTCCACGGACGACGGCGGGCAGGGCTTCGTGAAGTTCCTGCTCAACTCCGCACTGGTCTCCCTGGGCACCGTCGCCCTGACCCTGCTGGCCGCCGTACCCGGCGCCTACGCCGTCAGCCGTCTGAAGTTCTTCGGCCACCGCCAGGTCAGCGCGCTCTTCCTGGCCGTCTATCTCTTCCCCGCGACCCTGCTGGCCGTTCCGCTGTTCGTCATCTTCGCCAAGATGGGACTGTCCTCCAGCCTGGTCGGCCTCGCCATCGTCTACGTCGCCCAGACCGTGCCGGTGTCGATCTACATGCTGAAGAACTACCTCGTCACCATCCCCTACTCCATCGAGGAAGCCGCCGCCCTCGACGGCTGCAGCCGGTTGCAGACCGTGCGCAAGGTGATCCTCCCGCTGGCCCTGCCCTCGCTGATGGCGACCGGGTTGTACATCTTCATGATCGCCTGGAACGAGTTCCTCTTCGCCCTGCTGTTCCTGGCCGCCGACCCGGACAAGTGGACGGTCTCCCTGGGCCTGGCACAGCTCTCCAACGGCATCGAAGTACCCAAGACCGTGCTCATGGCCGGTTCGGTGGTCCTGACGATTCCCGTGGTAGTTCTGTTCTTCGCCGCCGAACGCCTACTCACCGAGGGCCTCACCAGCGGCGCCGACAAGAGCTGAACCGTGGGGGATGGACGATGACACCGAATCAGGTAAGCGCCGGAGAACTGCTGCAACTGATCCGCAGCGGCCGCGCCAACACCCGCGCCGCACTGCAGCGCGCCACGGGACTGTCCCGCTCCACCGTCGGCCAGCGACTGGACCTGCTCAACCGGGCGGGATGGCTGCGCCACACCACCGGCACCTCCACCGGTGGCCGGCCCTCGGACCGGATCGTCTTCGACCCCACGCACGCATCGGTCATCGCCGTCGACCTCGAGACCCGGCACGCCCGCACCGCGGTCCTGGACCTCGCGGGCACCATCCTCGCCGAGCACACCGGCCCGTTGGAGATCACCCGGGGCCCGGAGGAGGTGCTGGCCCACCTGGCGGCCTCGTTCCCGGACCTGATCGCCGCCGCCGGTGTCGACCCCGGCCATGTGTGCGGCATCGGCATGTCCGTGCCGGGACCCGTCGACTGGGAGACGGGACGCGTCGTCGAGCCGCCCATCATGCCCGGCTGGGACCGGTACCCCATCCGGGAGCGCCTGCAGAAGGCCTACGCCGAGCATGTGGCATCCGGCCCCGAGGACGGGATCCCCGTCTTCGTGGACAACGACGCCAACCTCATGGCCCTGGCCGAGCGCCAGGCCAACCACCGTGACTGCGCGGCCTTCGTCCTGGTCAAGGTCTCCACCGGCATCGGCGCCGGCGTCGTCATCGGGGACAGCGTCTACCGCGGCATCGACGGCGGCGCCGGCGACATCGGCCACATCCGCCTGCACGACCAGCCCGAAGCCCTGTGCATGTGCGGCTCCCAGGGTTGTCTGGCCGCCGTCGCCAGCGGCCGGGCACTCGCCCGGCAACTGTCCGAACTCGGTCTGGAAACGACCTCCGGATCCGACGTCAAGCGGCTCCTCGCCGAGGGTCACCCCGACGCGATCCGGCTGGCCCGGGAGGCCGGACGCCGAGTGGGCGAGGTCCTGGTGACCGTGGTCACCCTCCTCAACCCGGGCGTCCTGATGCTCGCCGGAGACCTCTCCGGGGTGCCGTTCATGACGGGCGTCCGCGAACTCCTCTACCGGCGCGCCATGCCCCGCACGACCGCGAACCTGCAGATCGTCACGTCACGACTCGGCGACCACGCCGGCGTCATCGGCGCGGCAGGCATGGTGGTCGAGATCCTCTACTCCCCCGCCCAGGCCGACGCCCGCCTCGCACACCTCGCCACCTGAACCGGCACGAGACACAGCCCTGTGCGCGGCACAGAGCACACCACCGTGCGCGGCGCCAAGCACACCACCGTGCGCATACCGACAGGAACACCGTGACCACTGAACCAGCCCACTGGAAGCACCAGCCCGTCGAGGTCGGCCTCGTGGGCGCCGGCCCCTGGGCCCGGGCCATGCACGCACGCATGCTGGCCACCGGCCCGGAAACCCGGCTCGCCGCCGTCTGGGCCCGCCGCCCCGACGCCGCGCGACAGGCCGCCGCCCCCTACGGCGCCCAGGTCGCCACCGAGTTCGAGGAACTCCTCGACCGCTGCGAGGCGGTGGCCTTCGCCGTCCCGCCCGCGATACAGGCGGAACTCGCTCCGCTGGCCGCCAAGCGAGGCAAGCACCTGCTCCTGGAGAAACCCCTCGGCCCCGACCTGCCCACCGCCCAGCGGCTCGCCGATGCCGTGGCGGAGGCCGGTGTCGTCTCCCAGCTCGTCCTGACCAAGCGCTACCACCCCACGACCCGCGCCTTCCTGGACACCGCCCGCGCGCGGGAGGTGACCGGAGCCCGCTCCTGCTACCTTCACGGCGCCTTCCTGGGCGGCGACTTCGCCACCGGCTGGCGCCTCGAGCACGGCGCGCTGCTCGATCTGGGGCCTCACCTCCTCGACCTGCTGGACGCCGCCGTCGGTCCCATCACCGCAGTCCGCGGCAGCGGAGACCCCCGCCGCTGGATCGAGCTCACCTGCGAGCACGCCAACGGTGCGATCAGCCAGGCGTCGCTGTCCGGCGCCGTCGACGTTCCCCGGGCCCTGACCCGGGTGGAACTCTTCGGAGCCGAGCCGCCGTTGACGTACGACACCGCGGGCATCGACCACGAGGAGTGCTGGCCGATCCTGCGCCGCGACTTCGCCACCGCCGTACGCACCCACACACCCACGGGACTGGACGCCCAGCGCGGCCTGTACCTCCAGCGGCTCATCGATCAGGTCGTCGGCCACTGAACCCGCCACACGACGCGGTGCTTCCCCTCGGAAAAGGAATTGAGCGAGGCGGAGCCCCGCTGCTACTTTCGCGGTGGACCGTGAAGTCGTCGTAGGGAGGTGAGACCCGTGAACACAGTTACCCATGGGTGCTCCCTCAACCCGTCACGGTCCGGCGGCTGACGTTCGGTGTCGCCAGGAGCGCCTGAGATCGAGGCACTCCTGGAGGGAGACTCCGATGAACACGAAGCCTTCGACATCCGGTCTGAGCGAGAACGCGGTGATGATCACCCGCGTCGCGGACCGGCAATGGCACGCACTGGATGACGACCTGGTGGTCGGGCGGGGGTATGCGCAGCACCGGCCCGACGGCCGCTTGTTCGTCGGCATCGACGCCTGGCACGACGCCGCCTTCGACCTGCTCGCCCAGGCGATGCCGGCGGAACTTCCGGCGCCGCTGTACACGGTGGTCGACGAAGCCGACGTCGAGTTGACGGCCCGCTGGCGGCGGGCCGGTTTCACGATCCGGCGCCGCGAGTGGGAGTACGTCGTGCCGACCGACCCGCGGGTCACGGGTCTGGAGGAAGTCCTGCCGCCTTCGGGCGTGACGATCGTGCCCGCCGGTCAGGCGGACGAGGGCCTGCTGCGGGAGGCGGACCGCGCGATCCGTGACGAGGTCGAGGCGACCGTCGGGTGGTGGCGGTCGATGCCCGCGGAGGTGATTCCCCGCCTCGAGGGCGACACCATCGTCGACCCGTCGAAGTACGCGGTGGCCGCGGCGCCGGACCGCTACCTGGGGCTGATCCGGGTGGTGAGGGTGAAGCGGCCACGCATCGGACTGGTCGCGGTCCGGGGCGGTGAGCAACGCCGCGGCATCGCGCGGGCGCTGCTGGCCCACGCGCTCGGGACGCTGCACCGCTCCGGGTGCTCCGCGGCCTGGACCGAAGTGCAAGAGTCCAACCAAGCAGCCTCGGCGCTGTTCCAGGGCATCGGCGCCCGGCCGATCGGCAGCAACCTGGAGCTGGTGCGATGACCAGGAACAAGAACGTCATCGAAGTCGAGGGCAAGGTCGTCGAGTGCCTGCGCAGCGCCATGTTCACCGTGGAGCTCGAGAACGGCCACCAGGTGCTCGCGCACATCAGTGGGAAGATCCGCAAGAACTACATCAAGATCATGCTGGAGGACCGGGTGCTGGTGGAGCTCCCGCCGTACGACCTGACGCGCGGCCGGATCGTGTTCCGGTACCGGAACTAGGGGCGGTCGGCTCCCTCCGCGGCAGCTGATCCTCGGGCCCCGGTCACGGCGTTTCCGTGACCGGGGCCCCGATGACGGCCCGCTCCCGCCTGACGGCGGCCACCGGGTCAGGGCACGACAGGGCTCGTCGCACGGCGCCATCGCACGTAGCACAGTGCGCTCGCTGTGACGGTCAGTGGCCAGAGCAGGTACCAGCCCGTCATGACGAGGAGTGCCGCGACCGCGACGAGCGCGAGAAGTGCGCAGCGGTGGGACAGGGTCCCGCGGGGAAGGAGGCGCAAGGCGGCTGCGGTGCCCAGGGCGTACACGGTCACGAACGACCCGGTGGTGAGCAGGACGAGTGGCCGCGGGCCGACGGCGGCGACCGTGGTGACGGTGAGGGCGAGAGCGGACAGCCCCGACACGACCGCCAGACTGCGGCGTGGTACCTCGCCGACGCTGCCGCCCTGGCTGAGCCAGGCGGGCAGCGCGCCGTCCCGGCCGAGCGCGGCGCCCAGTTTGGCCGCACCGGCGAAGTAGGCGTTCATCGTGCCGAGAGTGAGGAGCAGGGCGGCGGTGGCGGCCAGCACATGGACCGTTCCGCCGATGCCCAGGGCGAGCAGTTCGGCCAGTGGGGCGTCGGAGGTACCGGCGGCCGGGCCGAGCACGAGGACGCTGGTGGCGGCCACGGCGAGGTAGAGGACGCCGACGACGGCGACCGCCAGGGCGGTGGCCCGGGGCAGGTCGCGCGCCGGACGGCGGAAGTCGGCTGCCAGATGGGTGATGGCCTCCCAGCCTGCGAAGCTCCACACCAGCAGCGCCGCGGCCGAACCGATCGCGGGCCGGCCGTGCGGCGCGAACGGATGCAGGTTCCGCACGTGGGCGTGCGGCAGCGCGGTGACCACGGCGGCCAGCAGCAGCGCGACGAGGAGCACCGCGAGCACGAGTTGCGTACGGCCGGTGACGGTCACGCCGAAGCCGTTGGCCGCCGTGACGATGATCAGCAGCACCACCGTTGTGATCACCACCGTGCGCCGGCCGCCGCCCACCGCCGCCTCGACGTACGCGCCGGCGAACATCCCCGCTGCCGGAGCACCGGCGGGCACGGCGAAGTAGAAGCACCACCCGACCACCGTCGCCGCCCGTGCGCCGAAGGCATGCCGGACGTAGGTGGAGACGCCGCCGCCGTCCGGGTACCGGGCGCCCAGCGCGGCGAACGTGGCCGCAAGGGGCACCGCCAGCAGGACCAGTGCGAGCCAGGCCAGCAGCGAGGCCGGTCCGGCCGCTCGCACCGCCAGTGCGGGAAGGGCGATCACGCCGGTGCCGAGGACCGCTCCGACGTACAGTGCGGCGCCCTGCCAGACGGTCAGTCCCCCGACCGGCTGAATCGAGAGTTCCGGCGCGGCCGGCGCCCGGGTCACGCGGAACCCTCCCGCGTCCGGCGGAAGGCCATGGTCCAGTTGGTTTCCCAGCTCTGCCAGTCGTCGTGGAACCGGCCGACGACGGGTGGCTGGAGGAGCCCGGTCCGGCTGTTCACCCAGTTCAGTGACCACTGCGCGCGCACGGGGTCGAACAGGCGGAGCGTCAGGCCGCTGAAGCCCTTGGTGTCGAAATCGCCGATACCGGGCTCGCGGGTGGATGGAGTGCTCATTCTGCACGTGTCCTTTGCCGTATCCAGTGCGCTGGGGCGTGCGCCCGGCCCGAAAGCTATTCGGGATCCCCTGACATCCCATGTCAGTGAACTGCGGCAGACTTTCGTCATGCGTGCGAGCCGACTGCTGTCCGTCCTGTTGCTGCTCCAGACCCGCGGCCGGATGACCGCCCAGCAGGTGGCCGACGAGCTGGAGGTGTCGGTCCGGACGGTGTACCGGGACATGGAGTCGCTCGCCGCAGCCGGTGTTCCGCTCTACGGCGACCCCGGTCACGACGGCGGTTACCGGCTGGTCGGCGGGTACCGCACCCGGCTGACCGGGCTGACCCACCAGGAGGCGGAGGCACTCTCCCTGGCCGGCCTGCCGGGCCCCGCCGCGGACCTCGGGCTCGGCACCGTGCTCGCCACCGCTCAGCTCAAGCTGACGGCCGCGCTGCCCGACGAGCTGCGCGACCGGACCGGTGCGCTACGGCAGCGGTTCCACCTGGACACCTCCGGTTGGTACACCGAGGCGGACACCACTCCGCACCTGGCCGCCGTGACCGAGGCGGTGTGGCGGCAGCACCGTATCCGCGTCCGATACCGGCGCTGGAAGGCCCCCCAGGAGGTGAACCGGACGCTGGAGCCCTACGGTTTGGTACTCAAGTCCGGCCGCTGGTACCTGATCGCGGGGAGTCCTGACCCCGTCCGCACCTACCGCGTCTCCCAGATCCTCCGGGCCCATCTCCTGCCCGACCGCTTCGAGCGGCCCCCGGGCTTTGACCTGGCCGCGCACTGGCAGTCCTATCTGGCCGACTTCGACGCCCGCCGTCACCAGGGCGAGGCGGTGGTACGGCTCTCGCCCCGGATCCTGAAACAGCTCCCTGACCTCATGGAACCGGCGGTGGCACGGGCCGCCCAGGACAGCGCCGGGCCACCGGGCCCCGACGGCCGCGCCCAGGTCGTCATCCCCATCGAGTCCGTGGACCACGCCGTCGGCATGCTGCTCCGGCTCGGCGCGGAGGCCGAAGTCGTGGCACCCACCGAATTGAGGGCACGGATGGCGCGGACGGTCGCCGCCCTGGCCAACACCTACCGGCAACCGCCCACCACGGAATGACGCCGTGAGGCACGTCCCAGAATCGACGATCCTGCCGTGTCCGCAGAGGTGGAGCGGCCTTGCGTCCAGCATGCTCGTGCGGGCGGTTCCGGCGTGGGCTGAACGCCTGCGCCCTGACCGTCGTACTGAGCGGGAGGCAGACCGACAAGCGCAGCCCGCCGGAGGTATCGCACCCGTGGCAACCACGAGACCAGCCCCCACCCCCAGAACGGGCGACCGTGACGCGATGGTACGAGCTCCGGGCGGCCGGGACGGACTGGCGGACACCGCGGGTGAGCGTACCGGTGGGGAACGTGCCGCCGGTGACGGCTGGCACATGAACTCGTCCGTGGCCCTGATCATGGTCCTGCTCCTGACGGTCGTGGCGCAGGGCCCGATCCGCGAGGCGCTCGCCGTTCCGGTGATGCAGAGCTGGATGACGGTGTTCGTGGCGGTGGTGGTCCAGGCGTTGCCGTTTCTGGTGCTGGGCGTCCTGCTGTCCGCGTTGATCGGCGTCTTCGTCCCTCCCTCGTTCTTCGCCCGGGTACTGCCGAGCCGCCCCGGTCTCGCCGTGCCGGTCGCGGGTATGGCGGGCGCGGTGCTGCCGGGCTGCGAGTGTGCGTCGGTCCCGGTGGCGGGCGCGCTGGTCCGCCGTGGCGTTACTCCCGCGGCGGCACTCGCGTTCCTTCTGTCCGCCCCGGCGATCAACCCGGTGGTGCTGACGGCGACGGCGGTGGCGTTCCCCCGCCATCCGGAAATGGTGTGGGGCCGCTTCGCGGCCGGCCTGCTCGTCGCGTGCGCGACAGGCTGGTTGTGGCAGCGCCTCGGCCGCACGGACTGGCTGCGTCCACCGGCACACGCGAGGCTTGACGGGCAGAGCAGGGGTGCGGCGTTCTGGGGCTCGGTCCGGCACGACGTGATGCACGCGGGTGGTTTCCTGGTGCTGGGCGCGATGGCGGCCGCGACGCTCAAGGCGCTGGCCCCGGCGAGCTGGCTGCGCACGGCGGCGGGCAATCCCCTTGCGGCCGTGGGTGCGTTGGCGGTTCTCGCCGTAGTGCTGTCGATCTGTTCGGAAGCGGACGCGTTCGTGGCGGCCTCGCTGACGCAGTTCTCGCTGACGGCGAAGCTGGTGTTCCTGGTGGTCGGCCCGATGATCGACCTGAAGTTGTTCGCCATGCAGGCGGGCACCTTCGGCCGCGGCTTCGCCCTCCGGTTCGCCCCGGCCACTTTCGTGCTGGCGATCGCGGGTGCCGTCCTGACCGGGGCGGTGCTCCTGTGAACCGACAGGTCCAGGCGGCGATCATGTTCCTGGTCGGCGCGGCACTACTGCACGCGGGGTGGACGGACCTGTATCTGCGGTACGTCAAGGCGGGGTTGCAGCCGCTCCTGCTGGCGTCGGGGGCGGTGCTGATCGTCGCGGCGGCGGCGACGGTCTGGTACGAGAGGAAGAGCCGGAGAGGGAACGCCAAGCCGAACCGGCACGAGGACGCGTACACGCATACGCACGAGGCCGAGGAGGCCCATGACGCAGGCCATGAGCGCGAACACGGCACAGACGGTCATGGTCACCGTGAACCCCGCGTCTCATGGTTGCTCCTGGTCCCTCTCTTCGCGCTGATCCTGGTGGCGCCGCCGGCGCTCGGCTCCTACAGCGCGATGCGCACGGGTACGGCGTTGCAGCAGCCGTACGGATACGCGAAACTCCCTGCCTCGAACCCCCTGCCGATCAGCCTGGTCGACTACGCGGGCCGCGCGGTGTACGGCCACGGCCGGTCACTGGGCAACCGTGAGGTGCGGATCACGGGCTTCGTCGCCCTGGATCCAAAGGGCGCACCGTACCTGGTCCGCATGGCCCTGAACTGCTGCGCCGCGGACGCCCAGCCGGTGAAGGTGGCCTTGACGGGCGACATCCCGCCGGTCCTGCAGCCCGACACATGGCTCCAGGTGACGGGCACGTACACCCCGGAGCAGACCAGGGACTCGCTGAACAACCGCCCGATCCCCTACCTGCGGGTCACCGGGGCGAAACCGGTGCCGACACCGCGCGATCCGTACGACGAGAGCTGGAACCAGTGAATCCTCCCCTCCCGATGCCTCCGAACATGGTCGACAAGCGGGTTGTCGAAGCGACCGTGGCCGATACCGAACGGGCGGTGGCCGAGTACGACGGGGCCCGTCAGTGGCTTGCCGCCGCGCGACAGGGGTGCCCGGGCGCTGTTGGTGAAACACCGTTGGCGGGGGTGGGTTCCGCCGAGCGGGAAGGTGGAGGCCGGAGAGACGCCCCGTGAGGGGGCGCGCCGGGAACTGCTCGAAGAGACGGGGCTTCAGTGGCGGGCTGGTCGGATGGGTGGTCGCTGAGGGCGAACACCTTCAGACGGCTCGACCGTGCAGTGCGTGCCCTGTCCGGAGAGTCCGGCCCCCGGTCTTTTATCGGCCGACGCCGGTTTCGATATGGAACCGCGTGAGCGCGAACAGGATCAGGAGATCGAGTGCCATCATGGGGATGGCCCACGCCGGATAGTGCGGTACGAACATGAACTGCGTGATCAGGCTGGCTGCTACCACCGCCGCGCCGGCCCCGCGACCCCAGCTCTTGTCTGCGAGGACCGCCAGGCCGGTGATGACGAGCAGGACACCGACGACGAGGTGGATCACGCCCCATGTGGTCAGGTCGAACCAGTAGGTGTAGTGGGACGAGGTGGCGAACAGGCTGTCCTGTGCGATGCCGGACACGCCCATGAGGATGCTGAACGACCCGCTGAGCGTCATCATGGCCCCAGCGGCCAAGGAGGCGCCCTTGAGCGTATTGCTGCCGCGCCCTCGTAGCGCCTTGTCGGGTGTCGCTGTCATGTGCATCGCCTCCCTGCCGGCGCACTCAGCGACGCACAGTGCCGTACGCGAAGCCGACCACGCCTCGCTACCAGGATCGCCGTAATCGTTCGGTATCGCGACCGCGATCTCGCGACATGGCCGCCGCCCCACTGCTGGGGCCGGGAGGGACAGGCTTCGATCACAGTGAAACTCGCTCGCCCTCGATGCCTCTTCGAAGAGACCATACGGCCATGGAGTACCTCTGCTACCACCGCGACCGGCCCGGTTCCCTGCCACTGCGTGATGACCTGCTGGAAGAGCACTGGTCCTACATGGATCGGTACGCGAAGGAGATGATCGCCCGGGGCCCGACGCTCGCCGACGACGGCGACACACCCACCGGGAGCGTGCACATCCTCGACCTCGCCGATCCCGCCGCTGCCCGCGCGTTCGCCTTCGACGAGCCGAACTACCAGGCCGGCGTCTACCGGGACGTGCTGCTGCGACGGTGGCGCAACAGCCTGGGACGCACCATGTGGGACTTCCCCGGCGGCCGGACCGGCGGCAACCGGTATCTGGTGCTCGGCCTCGGCACGGGGCAAGCCGCCGACCTCACGGTGCCGCCCGACCGGGACGAGTTGATCGCCTACGGACCGTTGCTGTCCGACGACGGCGCAACCTGGCTGGGCACGGCGGCGCTGCTCCGGGCGCCTGACTCGGACGCGGCACGCGCCATCCTGACGCCGGAGCGGTACGCCGCCATCGAGGTGCACAACTGGCAGTTCGGCGGGCGGCCGTCCTGACCGAGCCATCGTCGCCGAGGGCGGTCGGTCCGGGATGAACTCCTACTCCTTCAGGCCCACCGCCCCGACGGCGTGGCCTTGCTCTTGAGTGATGTCCGTCGAGTCGGAGTCCGGCCGCCATTCGGCGGATCTGACCAAGCCCGGCTCGACCAGACGCAGCCCTCGCAGAAAACTCCCGATGTGCTCGGGTGCGCGGAGGTGATACGTATTGACGGACTGGGCGTTGTACCCCTCGACGGCCGCCTTGAGTTCTTCGTCGGTGTCCGTCCCGTCGCTCAGGACCACGTAGCTGCCCCGTGGCAGAGCATCGATCAACTGGGCCACGATCCGCTCGGGCTTCTCCTCGTCCGAGACCTGGCCCATGATGTTGAGCAGCATCAGGCCGATGGGCTCGTCGAAGTCCAGTGTGTGAGCCGCCCGGGCGAGGATCTTCTGCGGCTCGCGCACATCGGCATCGAGGTAGGCGCATTTTCCTTCGGGCGTACTGCGCAACAAGGCGTCCGCGTGGGCGAGGACGATGGGGTCGTTGTCCACGTAGACGATCTTGCTTTCGGGCGCGATGCCCTGCGCGACCTCATGGGTGTTGTTGGCGGTGGGCAACCCGGTACCGATGTCGAGGAACTGACGGATCCCGGCGTCGCGCGCCAGGAACCGCACCGTTCGGACCAGGAAGCGCCGTTGCACGCGGGCGAGGGCCGCGAATTCGGGGAAGGTCTGGAGGATCAGGTCGCCGGCCTGACTGTCCACCAGGTAGTGGTTCTTTCCGCCGAGCAGGTAGTCCCACACACGCGCGGAGTGCGGTCGGTCCGTCTGCAGTCTTGAGCCCCAGTCACCTCGGTCAGTCATGATCAAAGCATGACACACGGCAACCCCCAGGACCCCTCAACTGACGTACATCTACTCGTCATTGCTCGCGCCCTTCGTGGCTACGAGGTCATCACGAACGAGGCGGGCGAGTGGTGGGCTGGTTCGCGGGCGTTCTAGCGTGAGGAGGGACCCGGGGGGGCGCGATGAGGCATCGGTGGTGGCGAGGGCTACTGGCCGTGGTGGTGGGGCTGCTGCTGGCGGGCTGTTTCCCCCCGCAGCCGCCGATGTTCGGGGACGGGGAGTCCGTACCCGAGGAGGCTTCGCGTGTTCCGCTGCCGGTGCGGCCGGGCCCCGACGGCACCTGGGCGGTGAACGCCCCCGCGGCCGGCCTGCTCGGCCAGGGCCGCACGCTGGTCCGTCTGGACGTCACGGGGAACCGGGACCGGCGGCTGGCATTGCCGGCCGAGTTCGCCCTGACCTCGCACCAGCCCGGAGCGGCGCACTCCGCGCTCGTCCGTGGTGACCGGGTGGTGCTGGTCGGTGGCAGGGACGGCCGCCGGGGGCCGAGTGCGATCGCCGGACTCGACCCGGAGCTGGGGATCCTGACCTGGCGGCACGCCTTGCCGCCCGGCAGCCGGGTTTTCCTGTTCGAGGACGCCTTCGAGGTACTGACGTCGGTCTGCCGCCCCGGGTCCTGCCGCCTGACCGGCTGGGACGCCTGGTCGGGTGGGCGCCAGTGGACGCGCACGGTGTCCGGGGCGGTACGGGTCGTGGACGCCTGCCGGGTCGAGGCGCACGCCGCCGACGGCCGCTCCGGGGACGGCTGTGGGTTCCATCTGGTCTCGTCCGACCGTGTCGGCACCGTCGACGCGGAGGACGGCGGGCCGCACTGGCAGGCGGGGCTGCGGCCGCCCGAGGGCGTCGTCGACCGAATCATCAAGGACAACGACCGGGTCATCATGGTCACCGCACCGGCCAAGGGCACCTGCCGCGCCACCGTCCTCGCCGGCGGTGTGACATCCGGTGACGGGGACCGGGGCTGGCGGTACGGCTTCGTCTGGGACCAGCCTCAGGTCCCGCGCGACGCGCGCACCGGATGCCGCTGGGACCGCACGCTTCCGCTGATCGTCGGCCACCACATGGTTCTGCCCGACGCCAAAGGCGCCCTGGTCGTCGATCCCTACTTCGGCACCCTGCACCCCTCCCAGCGACTGGCCCCGGGCGAGTACCTGGTCACCGACGGCACCCCGCACGAGATCGTCCGCGCGCCGGGCCGCCCGGACCGGCTCCTGTACGAAGGCGCCGACCAGCTGGTCCGCCCCCACGGGCTGAGCCCGGCGGCGCGGTCCCTCACACTCGGCTTCTGGCAGGACGGCCGCCGACTGCTCCTGCTGGACTACAGGGACAACGCCCTCTGGAAGGGCACATCGGACTGCCAGGCGTTCACACAGTCCGACAAGGGCTTCGGCGGACCGCTCACGTACTGCGACGGCAACGACCTGGTGACCGTGCGTCCCGTGGACAAGGACTGACAGACCCACATGCGGGCGGCGACAGGTACCACCTGCCGGCGTACGGCGCGTCAGCCGGTGATCTGGCCGGGCCTTGGGCAGACGATGCTCCACCGGAAACCCGCGTGCGCTCGGCCCTGCTCGCCCGCTACCGTTCTCCATGTGCAGGTGCGCAGGCAGTGGCTACTTCTCCTGTCAAGAGCGTGACGCGGGTTCGAATCCCGCCGCCGGCTTCGCGCCGGTGTCGTCCAGCGGCCCAGGATGCGTATGTCGCCGCAGCCGACCTTGACCTCTGCACCTTCGGCACGAGCCGCCCGCCACGGGGGATTTCAGGCGGGCGGCTTCGTCGTGCTCAGCCCGCCCGATCGACGGGCCTGGCTCATTGACGCAGATGGGCCAGGTCCCCGTCGTTGACGGGATAGGGGCGTTCACGGGGCAGTAGTTGCCGTGCGGTGTCCAGGTCTCCGTCTCGTACATGCGCGTGGATCGTGTGGGCGAGCGAGGTGACGTCGGCGATGGAGACGATCCACTCATCGGCGTAGAGGTGTGCGGCTTCGCCGGCGAGGCCGAGTTGCAGCGACCGGTGGGCAAGCGGCTGAAGGCACAGGTCTCGTTCGGGGTCCCATTGCACCCGGGCCGGAGCTCGCTTCAATTGGCGCTTCCACATGGCGCGGTCGGCGTGGAGCCCGTGCTCGTAGTGGGACAGGCAGGCGTGTTTCAGTGCCCACTCGAAACCGTCACGGGAGATCTCGACGGCGAGGACGATGTCCTGCCCTTCTTTGGTGCCCCACCCGCAGCGGTACATCATCCACAGGAACGACGGCTTGATCCATGTCATCCGGTCCCGCCGCCACACAGCCGGGAAACGGCCCTCCCGGGCCGCCGGCAGGCCGATCTCCGGGGCGTACGCTTGGTAGACGGTGACCGTGGAGTCCGTGTGCAGGGCTCGAATCTGATACTTGGGTTCTGCCACAGGCACCAGGGTGGGCACACTGTTTGCCGCACGCCATCGAATTACGGCGGTGCGAGGCCGCCGAGCCCGCGAGGGCGGATGAGGGTGGCGGCGATGCCGACGGAGGCGAGCAGTGCGCGGTCTTGCGATCGTAGCGGCGGGGTGCGCGGGAGGCGGCATCCTCAACGGCGCTCGCGGGCGGCGGTCGCCCCGCCGAGCAGCACAGCGCAGGCCCCGACGGTCACCAGCCCGCCGGCGAGAAGGGTGCTCCGCACGTCGGCGAGCGGAAGGACCAGCCCCCCGAGCGCGGCGCCCGCTGCGATACCGGCGTTGTAGGAACCGGAGTTCGCCGCGAGTGCGATGTCCGTGCGGCGCGGTGCGCAACGCAACATCTCGTTCTGGGTGGTCATGAACACCGGCCCGAGCGCACCGCCCATCAGTATCAGGAACAGCACCGCCGCCGCGGGTTCGGCGCCGGCCGCGTACAGGCCGAGCATCCCCACTGCCTGCGTGGCTACCGCAGTGGCCAGTGCGGCGCGCGGAAAGCGGTCCACAAGCAGCCCGGTGATGCTCATCCCGGCCAGACACGCCACGCCGAAGGCCACGAACAGGACGCTGACCGCGTTCGGGGAGAACCCGCTCACGTCGCCCAGAAACTTCACGATGTAGGTGTAGCCGGTGAACGCCCCGGTGGCGGACAGAGTCCCGGCCGCCAGAACGGTCCCGAACCGGCGGGCGTCGGGACGGGTTCCGTACGCGGCCGGTTCCTCTTCCGGATGCGAGGTCGGCAGCAGAACGGCGATGGTCACGAGGGAGATGAGCCCCAGCACCGCCAGGCCGGCAACGGGCATCTGCCAGCCGCTCCGCCGGCCCAGCCAGGTCCCTGCGGGAACGCCGAGGACGAGGGCGAGGGACCCGGCGGCGGACAGCGCCCCGACCACACGCCCACGCACCTCGGACGTGAACAGGCCGACGGCGACCGGCCCCATCACCGCCCAGAACAGTGCCTGGGCGAGCGCGGTCAGCAGCCGCGCCACGAGGAGCAGCCCGTAGGAGGTCGCCCATGCCGCAACCAGACTGGACACGACGAGCGCGGCCAGCAGGCCCGTCAGCACATGACGCCGGGGCGCAGCCCGCACCGCGTGGGCCAGCGGCACAGACGCCACGGCCACCGTCACGCCGTAACCGGTGACCAGGAGACCGACCGCGGACGGGGACACCCGAAGGCTTTCGGAGATGAGCTCCAAGAGGCCGACCGGCAGGTTCTCCGCCGTGTTGAAGGTGAAGGCGGCCAGCATGAGGGCCACGAGCACCGCCGGGCCGTGCCATGGCGCCGGCTGCCTCGTACGCGCACGGCCTGTTCCCGCCCCCGCCTGTTGCGCCTGCTCCGTGGACCCGTCCATGGGATCAGCCCACCGGACGCACTGGAGGTGCCGCAACCGAGATCCTCTGCCCTCGGGCGAGTGCGCTCCGGCGATCTCGGCGAAGGCGAGACCGTCGGCAGGACTCAGCGCGGTCTGCCGGCGTTCCCGCTGCGCGAGCCCTCCTCTCTGCACGGTTGGAACGAGGGACGCCTCGAGCGGCCGGCCACACCCTCGGAGGCGGGGAGGTGCGAGCTCCAGCACGGCTCCTCAGTACTTCTTCGCACCGGCCTTGATCGCCTCGCGGATGCGGTGGTACGTGCCGCACCGGCAGACATTGCGGATCTCGTCCAGGTCCGCCTCACTGATCTCCCTGCCCTCCTCCCGGGCCTGGCGGACCTTGGCGACGGCCGTCATGATCTGTCCGGGCTGGCAGTAGCCGCACTGGGCGACGTCGTTCTCCAGCCAGGCCTCCTGCATCGGGTGCAGTTCCCTGCCCACGGTGGCGGGCAGGCCCTCGATGGTGGTGATCTCGTCGTCGGCGCCGATGTCCTTCACCGGCACCGAACACGGGTTGAAGGCCCGGCCGTTGATGTGGCTGGTGCAGGCCTGGCACACGCCCAGACCGCAGCCGTACTTCGGTCCGGTCACGCCGAGGACGTCGCGCAGCACCCACAGCAGCCGGACGTCGTCCTCGATGTCGACGGTCACCCGCTCGCCGTTGAGGATGAAGGTGTGTTCGGGCACGGTGGCTCCTAGTAGGCGCGGTCGAGGCCGTCGGTGGGCGACGCGGGGATGGGCGGGGTGGTGGGCAGCGGCTCGAAGCCGAGGGGGCCGTCGTGGTTGATCGGGAAGGTCGTCGGCATGGCGCCGGTGGCGCGGCCGTAGGCGCAGGCCACGGCGGCCGCTGTGGCGGGGACGCCCAACTCCCCGGCGCCGCCGGGCTGCCAGGTGGTGGGCGGCATGACGACGATCTCCAGCTCGGGCGGGGTGTTCCACTGGCGGGTGTAGAAGTAGTTGTCCCAACTTCCTTCCAGAAAGCGCCCGTTGTCGAGGTGGAGGCCGGAGCTGAGGATGATGGCGATGCCGTCCATGATGCCGCCCGTCATCTGTGCCTCGAGACCGCGGGGGTTGACGGCCAGGCCCACGTCGACGGCGCACACGACCTTGGTGACGCGGGGGCCCGTGCAGGCGTCGCGGATCTTGCGGCCGGTGGTCTGTGGCCGGCAGTCGATCTCGGCCAGGACGGCGACGCAGGCGTGGTACTCGGGGTGGAGCGCGATGCCCTGCGCCGTCCCCGCGGGCATGCTCCGGCCCCAGTCGCCGACCTCGGCGACCTTGTCCAGCACGGCCCGGGACCGATCGTCCTTCACGAAGGAGCGGCGGAAGGCGTACGGATCCTTCCCCATCCGCTTGGCCAGCTCGTCCACGACCAACTCCTGCGCGCATCGCACGTTCGGCGAGTAGATGTTGCGCATGGAGCCGGTGTTGAATCCCTTGTCGGTCTCGCTCAGCAACTGTGTGACGACACCGAAGTTGTACGGGGTCTGCTGGGTCAGCGCGAAGATCGTCTCCGAGAAGGTGAGGTCACCGACGGGCAGCCGGGCCGCCTCGGAGGTGATGATCTCGCCCACGCCGTGGCCGAAGTCGGTGGCGACGGAGGTGTGCCTCTGGTCGTAGGTGAGGACATTCCCCAGCGCATACGTGGCGCGCACCCGCGAGGTGGCCATCGGGTGGGCACGGCCCTGCCGGAAGTCGTCGGTACGGTGCCACATCACCTTGACCGGCTTGCCCATCGCCTTCGAGATCTCGGCGGCCTCGGCGGCGGCGTCGTGGAAGAGCTTGCGGCCGAAGGAGCCACCGCCCTCGGTGACATGGACCTTCACCGCGGAGACGGGAAGCCCCAGCTTCAGCGCGATCTGCTCCTGCGCGACGATCGGGGACTTCAGGCTCCCCCAGATCTCCGCCGATCCCTCGCGCACGTCGGCGATCGCGCAGTTCGTCTCCAGCGCACTGTTGCTGGCGAAGTGGAACGTGAAGCGGACGTCCACCGACCTGGTCAGCAGATCCAGGGAGGGCAGCGGGAGCTCTGCTCGGCGGAGTTCGTCACGGATCGTGGCGTCCGAGGCGCCCTCCGCACTCCCCGGCCCCCAGGAGACCTTCAGCGCGCGCACGGCGTCGATGCACTGGCCGAACGTACGGCCGCGGACGGCGACACCGGTGGAGACCGTCACCACATCGGTGATGCCGGGCATCGCCCGCACCTCTGCGAGATTGTCCACCGAGCGGACCGTGCCGTTGATCGTCGGCGGACGGCACACCATGGTCGGCAGCGCGTCCGGGACCCGCAGGTCCATCGCGAACCGCTTGCGCCCGGTCACCGCGTCGCGGGCGTCGATCCGCGGCTGGGCAGTGCCGATGACCTTGAAGTCGCCGGCCGCCTTGAGGGTGACCGACTCCTGACTCGTCGTCACGGACGCGGCCTTCTCCGCCAGGTCGCCATACGTCAGCGACCTTCCGGTCACCGCGGAGGTGATGACACCGGCCTTGGCGGTCAGGGTGCCCAGGGCCACCCCGAGTTCCAGGGCGGCCGCCTTCAACAGCCGGCCCCGGGCCACGGCGGCCGCCACCCGGATCGGCGTGAAGGTCGAGATCGTGGTGTTGGAACCGCCGGTGAGCTGGTTGAACAGCAGCTCGGGCCGCGCATCCGCGAGCGTGACCCGGATCCGCTCCAGCGGCAGGTCGAGCTCCTCGGCGATCAGCATCGCGCTGGAGGTGGTGATCCCCTGTCCCACCTCGGCCCGAGGCAGCGCGAAGGACGCCGTACCGTCCGGGTCGATCCGGATCGTGATCAGGTTCGCCGTCGGCAATGCCGCATGCGTGAGCATGTCGTTGAGGTCGTAGATCTCCGCCGGCCCCGGCAGGGACGGCACGACGGCTTCCGCCTCGTCCGGGGCGAGCGTCGCCTCGCCGAGTTCGGCGGCCACGGTCAGCGTCGAGGCGGCCAGCACATACCCGAGGAATCTCCGGCGCCCCGTCCCGACCGGCGCGTATGCTCCAGCCCGTCGCGCAGAGCGCTCGTCCGCGTTCGTCAACTGTCCTCCTGACCGGGCGGATTGCTCGTGTTCACCAACGGCTCCCTGCTGTGCTTCCGGTGCCGCTTCCTGCCTGAGGATCCTCTCGGTCGCGGGCGTCGGCAGGGAGTCCCGGGAGCATGGTGGTTCTCCAGTGGTACGGTGTCGGCCGTGCGGCGCGCAGGTGAAGATCCTCGGCAGGGCCGCCCGGGTCACCGCCCGCCCGCCTCCTGGGCGATCCGGTCGAACTGGGCTCCCATGGCCTCGGCGAGCGCCTTGGCGGCGGAGAGCGGCCGGACCATGACCAGGAAGTCGTCGATCTTCCCGTCCTTGTCGAAGTGGAGGAAGTCGCAGCCCTGGATCCGCCTGCCGTCGACGGTGGCGGTGAAGACGAAGGCATGGTCGCGGCCGTCCGCGTTCGCGATCTCTCGTACGTACGTGAAGTCCTCGAAGACGCGGGACACCCCGCGAAGGATCGCGGCGGTGATCGCCTTGCCCGAGTACGGCTTGAAGGCGACCGGGCTGGTGAACACGACATCCTCGGCCAGCAGGGCCTCCAGGGCGGCGTGGTCTCGGGTCTCGACGGCCTTGCGGAAAGGGTGCACCGGGCTCACCTCTAGTCAATTTATTGATTAGGTGCATCGGATACTATGATCGGGCCGCGCGGGTTGTCGACCCTCCTCCGCGGCGAGACGGCGGCACATCAGCACAGGTCCACCGTGGTCACATCCGCGAGTAATCAACGACGCGATAGCCTCCCGGCATGGCATTGCGCAACGCGGTGATGGCAGCGCTCCTCGAAGGAGAGGCGTCCGGCTACGACCTGGCCAAGGCGTTCGACGCCTCCGTCGCGAACTTCTGGATGGCCACCCCTCAGCAGCTCTACCGGGAGCTGGAGCGCATGGAGAGTGAGGGGCTGATCACCGCCCGGGTCGTCGAGCAGGAGCGTCGGCCGAACAAGCGGCTGTTCTCCCTCACCGAAGCCGGGATGGAGGCCGTACGCGCCTACGTCGCCGAACCGCCGGGCAGGCCGACGACGATCCGGGACGAGCTCCTGGTCAAGGTGCAGTGCGCGGACGTCGGCGACATCGAGGCCGTACGAGCGGCGATCAGCGAGCGCATGGAGTGGGCCACGGCCAAGCTCGCGCGCTACGAACGGCTGCGGGACCACCTCTTGAAGGGGCGCACGGAGGACGAGTACTTCGCCGGGGCCGAACGGATCGGGCCGTACCTGACGCTGGTGCGCGGCATGGCCTTCGAGCGGGAGAACATCCAGTGGGGCGAGATCGCGCTCCGCAGACTCGAGCGACGTGCGACGGCCACCGGCGGACGGGATCGCCCAGGCTGATGCCGGTGTCACTCAACGGCGCCGACCGGCCCGGGCGTTGCACAGACCCGGGAAAATACCGGTGAGCCGTTGGATGGCCCCCGGTTATCCTGCCTCGTCCCGAACAGGCCAGGGAGGTCCCGCAGCATGAGCAGCACCACGTCGTCCTTTCCCGAGCGGATCGAGCTCTCGGGGGAGGGTCTCGTCCTGCGCGACTGGACGGAGACGGACCTGGCCGCGATGCCGGAGCTGTTCGACCACCCCGACATCGCGTACTGGACACCGATCGTCTCCCCCTTCGACGAAGCGGCCGCCCGCGCACGGCTGGACCGGGACCGGCAGCTGCGGGCGGAGGGCACGGCCATCCTGCTCGCCATCACCGTCGACGGCGGCGCACCGCTCGGCGAGGTGATGCTGCGGCGTGCCCCCGAGGGCACAGAGCTCGGTTACGCGGTCGGCCCGGCGCACCGCGGCCAGGGCCTGGCGGCGCGGGCGGTACGGGTGATGGCGGCGTACGCGTTCGAGCAACTGGGCGCGGAGCAGGTGATCCTGGAGCTGGAGGCCGAAAACGCCGCCAGCGTCGCCGTGGCCACCAAGGCGGGCTTCACACTGCTCGACGTGCCGCTGATCGAAGGGGAGGAGAAAGGGCGGCCCTACGCCCTGCAGACGTGGGGTCTGCACCGCCCCTGAGCCGCGGGCGTCGACCAGCACCTCCGCATACCGTTCAGGACCGGATCCAGGGCGGTCCGCCTCCGGGGCGGGCATCATGCTCCCGAGGGCGCCGGGAGGTTCGGCGAGTGACCCGACGCTCCGCGCGGCACTGCAGGTTGCAGGGGTCGATGCACAACTTCTGCCGACGCCAGGGCCGGGTGATGCGGGTCGTCAGCTCCGTGGTGCCGGAGCGGGACCGACGACGTCTTGACGGTGAACCAGGAGACGATGCGCTGCCACCCGTCGCATCGCCGTCGATGGACGGCTCCGCCGGGGCCGCGACCGAGCGGCAGGTCTCTTCACCGTGCGCGTCGGCGGACCGTGAAGCCGCTTCCCACACCTGCGAAGTGCAGGGCCAGAACCGTGAGGCCGAGGAGCATGACATTGGTCGAGGTGAAGGTGTGGTTGGTCGAGATGTCCGCCGCGTCGATCAGAAAGGCGATGAAGAACAGGGCAGCGGAAACGATGGCCAGCATGGTTTTCGGTCTCCTCGTCGGGTGACGCCTGTGTGCCACTGCACTGCGCATTCCCACCGCCCGGCAACTCACACCGGCGGCGTCGCACAAGTCCGCCGAGTCATGGCGGGGAGGGCCCCGGGACATCCGGTGTCGCTCAGGGCACGAAGAACCCTGGCGACCGCTGTCCGGCAGCTGCCTTCGGCGGCAAGCCGGATTTCCTGAACGGACCGATGTTCCGCCTCGGCGACAATTCGAGGAATGAGAGAAATGGCGGTACTTAAACGAGGATCGCATCACCCGAATGACCCACCAATTCTACATATTATTTACCCTCTGTCCCAGCTCACAGCATTTTCGAACACAAAGGCGGGGCTGACGGGCCGTCGGACGGGTAAGCGCGTATTCAACGGCATCGAGGAAGGGGAAAGCCATGTCAGTGGAACCCGAACGTGCCGAAGCGAGTTCTGCCGCGGAGCACGTCGCCGAAACGATGATCACGTTGTGGCAACAGGCCCATGAGGACGTCGCCCCCACGGTTTCCGACGAGCAGATGCGCGTCCTGCTGGCCCTGGACGGCGGGCCGGCCGATTCTGACCGGATGGCCCGAGACCTCTGCGTCAGCGCTTCCTGGGCGGCCCGGTTGCTCGACCGCTTGGAGCTGCGCACGTTGGCACGGCGCCTGCCGTCCGGCGAGTTCGCCCTCACCGGCGCCGGAAAGTGTGTGCTCGAAGCGACACGTCAGCGCCGTCGTCAACTTCTGGAACAGACACTGGTGACAGCCGCACCAGCGGACCGCCCGGTACTGCGGGACACGTTCAACCAGCTGTACGGGGTGGTGAGTCCCCTGGCGCGGGTGCCTCGTAGCCGCTCGCCGCTCTGACCATCAGGACTTGATCAAGGCCGGGCAGCTCGCGGGCAGCAGCCCGAGCGCACTGAACAGCTGCTGCCCGCAGGTCCCACCCTCGCGCTGGAGAGCGGAGACCGCCACTCACGCGCGCCCCTTGGACGTACATCGTGATCACCCCGGTCTGCCGGCAGGCCGACCCTGTGCTGCCGGCTCAATTCGGTGGCGAGCGGAGTTGCCCCGCACGAGGATGCCCGCATGGACTCAGGCGAGCGCGTCGATGAAGCAGCGGTGACTCGGTGGACGCGGTCCACCGTCCACCCGGACATGTGGGTCGATCCGGACGAAGACCCTCGCGAGAGCGATGCGGAGAGCGTCGATGAACGCAGCGCGCTGCTCGACGGCCTGCGTCACTTCCGCCTCACCCTGGAGATGAAGTGCGCGGGCCTGGACCCGGAACAGATGGCCCTGCGCGCCGTACCACCGTCCACGATGTCCCTGCTCGGGCTCGTGCGTCACATGGCCGAGGACGAACGGCACTTTCGCCGGTTGGCCGGCCAGGACTCGCCCAGGATCTACCGCACCGCCGAAGACCGCGACGGCGAATGGAACGGCGCGACCGCCGACCCCGCGGTCGTGGAGGACGCCTGGCGTCGGTGGCGGGCCGAGATGGAACTGACCGACCGGTTCATCGCAGGCTTCCCGGACCTCGGCGCCCGGCCTGCCGGGGACGCGCAGCTACGCGACATCCTGGTGATGCAGATAACCGAGTACGCGCGGCACTGCGGCCACGCCGACCTCCTGCGCGAGCGCATCGACGGCCGAGTAGGCCAATGACCATCGCGACGGTCGGCGTAGTCGCCCTCCCTCACTGGTGCGGCGGCTCGGGTTCGCCGGGCTGAGCCCGCGGCGGTCTCGGCAGGCGGCTCACCGCGTTGCGGCGTGAAGGCCCGGTGGCGTGCGGCGACCGAGCGAGGTCGATGCGCCGAACTGCGTAGGCCGGGAACGGCGCGGCGCGCTCTGGATCGAACCGGGACGCGGCGATCAGCGGGCCGTGGATGCCCGCCTGCCGCAGATCGGCCCGGTCGATGTGCCAGGTGCGTACCGGGCGACCTCGCAGTCGACCAGGTGGCCGTGTTCGGCGACCAGGCGGTCACGGTCGATGGCGTCCGGGCGGGCCTCCCGCCTGCTCACGGCGGTGGTCTCCCGGGTCCTGGACGAGGACGGCCCCGTACGGGACCACGGCTGTCAGGCCAGTGGGCGCAGGCCGTTCTCCAGGAGGTCGAAGGCGTGCTGCGCGTCGGCGACCGCGCCCGGGTAGCGGGCGTCGGCGGGTTCGCCGAAGGCGAGGCGGTCGGCATTGTCGGAGGCCAGGGCCCACTGCACACCGACGATCTGGACGGCGGCCAGACGCGCCGTCAACTCCGTGGCCTCGGCGGTCTCCCGGAGTGCCTCGGCGAGCGCGCGTTCGGCACCCGACTTGAACCGCTCCATCCGAGCGACCAGGGAGGGCGCCGCGAGGATCATCCGGTGCACCCGGCGCACCTGGGGGTGGTCGTTGAGGCCGGTGATCGGGTCGCGGTCGCGAAGGCCGTCGAGGAAGTGCGCGCGCAGTGCGGCCAGTGGGGCCGTCCCGGGCGGGCGGGCCCGGACGACGCGGGCCGACTCGGTCTCGTGGTCGGCAAGGCGGTGCACGACCAGGTCTTCCTTGGAGGGGAAGTAGGCGAACAGGGTGCGCTTGGAGACCTCTGCCGCCTCGGCGACCTGGGCCACGGAGGTCTCGTTGAACCCCTGCTCCAGGAACAGGTGGATCGCGGCGTCGGAGATCGCGGCGCGGGTCCGCTGCTTCTTGCGCTCGCGCAGCCCTGGCTGCCCTGGCTGCCCTGACTGCCCCGACGGTCCTGGCTCCGATCTGCCTTCCACGCCGCCACGGTAGCAAAGTCTCCCCAGGTCGATTTCTGCACCTGGTATACATTTACCCTCGGGCGAGAAAGAGGAGAGTGCGCCATGGTGGATGAAGTCGCCGGGATCGAGGCCATCGAGACCCAGGTCGTCGAGGCCGAGGTCGTCGTCGTGGGAGGTGGGCCGACCGGGCTGATGCTGGCCTGCGAGCTGGCACAGGCAGGTGTGGACACGCTGGTCCTCGAGCAACTGGCGCAGCGCGTCGAGCAGGTGAAGGGTGGCGGTATCCAACCGCGCACCGCCGAGCTGCTGGAGATGCGCGGGCTGCTGGAACCGCTGGAGAAGCGGGCTCCGGCGCGCGGCCCGGTCGGCGGGCACTTCGCGACACTGCCGGTGCCGCTGGACTGCTCCCCCTGGAAGACCCGGCACCCCTACCCGATCGGGCTCCCCCAGTGGGAGATCGAAGAGGTGCTGGAGGAGCGCGCGACCGCGCTCGGCGCGCGGGTGCGGCGCGGCGCCGCGGTCACGGCGGTCGCCCAGGACGCCGACGGGGTCTCCGCGCGGACTGCGGACGAGTGCCGGGTGCGCGCGGGGTGGCTGGTGGCCTGCGACGGCGGGCACAGTACGGTACGGAGGCTGGTCGGGGCGTCCTTCCCGGGGCGGCCGGGCACCCGCCCGGGGGTACTGGCCGACGTACGGCTGTCCTCGGTGTCGGAGCTGGTGCCGCGCGAGATCGGACACATGAACACGATGATGCGCCAGGCGGGCGGCTACTGGGCGATGACCGTCCCGATGCGCGCGGGCTGGTACAGGGTCACCTTCGGGCCGCTCGGCGAGGGAGCGGTGGACCGCGACACCCCGGTCACCCGCGAGGAGATCGCCACCGCGCTGGAGGCGCTCTACGGACCGGAGACGGTGCTCGCCGAGGTGAAGAACTCCTCGCGGTTCACGGACGCCACCCGGCAGGTGGAGCAGTACCGCCAGGGACGTGTGCTGTTCGCCGGCGACGCCGCGCACATCCATCCGCCGCTCGGCGGTCAGGGGCTCAACCTCGGCGTCCAGGACGCGTTCAACCTCGGCTGGAAGCTGGCCGCGACCGTCCGGGGCCGCGCCCCCGAGGGCCTGCTGGACAGCTACCACACCGAGCGGCACCCGGTCGCAGCGCAGGTCCTCCACCACACCTCGGCGCAGCGGGTCCTCGCCGACCCGGACCCGAGCGCGGACGTGGCCGCGCTGCGTGACATCGTCGTCGACCTGCTACGGCTGCCCGACACCAACCGGCACCTGGCCGGCCTGGTCTCCGGCCTCGCACTGGCCTATCCGCTCCCGGGCGGCCCCGACGGCCCCGACGTCCCCGGCAGCTCCGACGAGTCCGGCGACTCCGGCAGCCCCGACGAGTCCGACGGCTCCGACGAGTCCGACGGCTCCGGCGAGTCCGGCGAGTCCGGCGAGTCCGGCGGCTCGGGCGAGTCCGGGAACCACCCGCTGGCCGGACACCGGGTACCGGACGTGGAGCTGGTCACCGCGGACGGCGACCATCCGGTGCGGCTTTCGGCGCTGTTCCGTGAGGGTCACGCGGTGCTGCTCGATCTGGCGGGGGCCCTACCGCGGGGACTGACGTTGCCGGAGCGGGTCGACGCCACCCGGGCCGGGTACGCCCTGGGTGCGGAACCGCTGGGCGCCGACGTACTGCTGATCCGCCCCGACGGCTACGTCTGCTGGGCCGCGACCGGCCCCGTCGCCCCCGACGCCCTGCTCGCCGCGATCGCCCGCCACCTCGTCAGGGCATGACACCGCCTGGGCTCCCGGGAGCGTGCGGCGCCTACGCGCTGGTTCCGACGGGTGAGCCGGCGCACCGACGGCGCCGTGGCGTCACAGTGACCGGCGCATGCAGACCCGCGGCCACCGGTCCAGGCCATGGGCCGCTTCACGCTCGCGGATCTTCCGCAGCCCGGGAGCAAGCCTGGTGTCGTCCATGAGCTGAAATCCACAGCGTGCGTAGTAGGGGGCGTTCCACGGGACCTGGGCGAATGTGGTGAGGGTCAGGGCGGGCGCGCCCTCGCCCATGGCGTGTGCCGCCAGATGGTCCAGCAGCGACCGACCGACGCCACGACGCGCGCTGTCCGGATGCACCGAGACCTGCTCGACATGGAGGTTCCCGTCGACGCGATCGGCGATCAGGTAGGCGACCGGGGCGTCGGCGTCGTCGGCCACGACCCAGGCCAGGCCGGCGTGCAGGTAGCGGGCGAGTTCACCGAGCGGGAGCGGCTCGTCCTCGGCGATCTCCGGCATACCGATGTCCCGGAAGCACCGCCCTGCGGCCCTCTCGATGTCCTGAAGGACGGGCAGCTCGTCCAAGGGCACTGCTCGGATGGACATGGACACATTCTCCACGGCGCACCGGATGGCGCCACTGATCAAGGGCCGACCACGTCAGCGCGTCCCACCGGCGCGGGCAGTGTGCCGCAGGCGACGATCAAGAAGATCTCCGAGTCCGCGCACCGAGCGGCTTTCCGCCTGGCGTCGGCGCGGGCGCCGGCACTCGGGTGCTGATCCGTTCGGCGACGAGCCGACGGTAGTTCGGGCACTGGGTGAAGTCCTCGTGCTCGCAGTTCAGGCCGCCCTCGATGAATTCCAGTGAAGCCTGGGCCGCCGCGATTCTCGATCGGAGCTCCTCGGCCTCGTGACGGAGGATCTCATGCCGGCCGGCGCGGTCGACGGTGGCGGACAGGCTCCTGATGGTGTCCAGACCGAGGCCGGCCCGCTTGCACAGGAGGATCACCGCCACGCTGGTGAGGTCGTCGGCACCGTAGCGGCGGCGCCCGCCCGCGTCGCGTCCGGGATTCAGCAGGCCCATCGACTCCCAGTGCCGCAGGACGTGCGTGGCCAGGCCGAACCGTGCCGCGAGGGCGCCGATGCTCATCGCTTCGGCGCCACTGTCTTCGCTTGACTTCATGCCGACATTAAGTCGCAGCCTGGCGTCCATGTCCAAGAAACAGGAAGCGGTGGAAGAGCACCGCGACACCAAGGCCCTGTTGTCCCTCCTCGATGCGGCGGACCGGATGCCGAGCGCCTCCAGGCTGCGCGCTCGCTCCTACGAACTGCTCTCCCTCGTCCCGGACTCGACCGTCGTGGACGTGGGCTGCGGCGCCGGACGCGCCGTCGCCGAGCTGGCCGAACGCGGGGTCCGAGCGGTGGGCGTGGACCCCGACCCGTGGATGCTGTCCGCGGCCCGGGAGCGGTGGTCGGCGGCCGAGTTCCGGGAGGCGGGCGCGGAGGACCTGCCGTTCGCCGACCGAAGTGTGCAGGGCTACCGTGCCGACAAGGTCCTGCACATACTTCCGGAGCCGGCGAGCGCGCTGGTGGAAGCGCGGCGCGTCCTCCGTCCGGGCGGCAGGATCGTCCTGGTCGGGCAGGACTGGGACGCGTTCGTGATCGACTCCGATGACGCGGCCCTCACCCGGACGATCGTGCACGCCCGCGCCGAGCTGCTGGGCGCGCCTCGCGCCGCCCGCCAGTACCGCAACCTGCTCCTGGACGGCGGCTTCGAGGACGTCACGGTCGAGGCGCACACCATCGTGTTCACCGAGCCCGCGATGCTGTCGCTGCTCACCAGGCTCGCCGAGCCGGCCTGCACGAGCGGCGCCGTGAGCCGTGACCAGGCCGACCAGTGGCTCGCCGAGCAGCGCCGACGCGCCGAGTCCGGTCGCCTCCTCATCGCCATCCCGTTCTTCCTGGCCGCCGCCTCCGCCCCTGGCCCGGCCTAGGGGACTCAGGCCAGGGGCGTCGTCACCGAGCGGGCTCGACTCACGTGCCGTGACGCGCCGACAACGGCTGTTGTTGACGCGTGCGGTCAGCGTCGGGCGATCATGCTCCATGACTCGCGCTGTGTCGACGCCGCCCGTCATCGCCTCCGGCCTGCTCGGTGGCTCCCCCCAGCCCGTGCTCCCCGCCGCCGGGGGCTTGCTGCTGCGCCCCTGGCAGGAAGCCGACGCACCAGCGTTCCTGTCCGCTTACCAGGACGACGAAATCCGGCGCTGGCACACGCGCCGGCCCACCACCGATCTCCAGGTCCGGGACTGGTTCGACACATATCGCCAGGACTGGAAACACGAGAGAGGCGGCCACTGGGCGATCACCCGCGAGGGCGTCGAGGTACTCGGCCGGATCGCGCTACGCGGTCTGGACTTCGACGACGGCACAGCCGACGTGGCCTACTGGGTGCTCCCGGCCGCCCGTGGCGCCGGTGTGGCCTCGTGCGGCCTGTCCGCGCTCACCGCCTGGGCCCTGGACGAGATCGGATTCCATCGGCTGGAGCTCGACCACTCGACCCGCAACCACGCCTCGTGCAGAGTCGCCACCAAGTCCGGCTACCTCCTGGAAGGCACCAAGCGCAGCGCCGCCGTGCATGACGACGGCCGGCACGACATGCATCTGCATGCCCGCATCCGAGGCGACTGACCCGGCCCGATGCGCTGCACCGCTGACGGACTCCGTCGTCGTCCCGGCTCTCGGGCCAACCGCGTGCCGGACAAGGGGTGGTTCCGTGGAAGAGCCGGCGGCCGGGAGTGGCTGCGGCCGACAGTGATCACCGTGGTGTCGGCCCCGCAGGACGCGGGAGGGGTGTACTGCCGGTACACCCCTTGCTGGTGACTCGCTGCCCGCGCGGATGAGCGGTTGTCTGGAAGAGGTGGCACCTCGGCCACCCCGGCCACGCAGGCCACCCCGGCCACTGCGGGCCCCCCGCACCGCCGCGCGGGCACGCACGGCGGGGCCCTGCCCATATGTCCCGACCCTCTCTGTATGTAAGGAACGACCTCTCATGCGCGGAGCAGTGATCCACGCCCCCGGTGATGTGCGCTTCGAGACGCTCGACGACCCCGGAATCCTCCACCCGACCGACGCGATCATCCGTACCGCCGTGACCTGTGTCTGCGGCTCCGACCTGTGGTCCTACCGCGGCCTGGAGCCGGTCGGCGACGCGCACCCGATGGGCCACGAGTACGTCGGTGTGGTGGAGGAGGTCGGGCCCGAGGTCACCGGGATCAAACCGGGCCAGTTCGTCGTCGGCTCCTTCGCCACCTCCGACAACACCTGCGCGAACTGCCGCAACGGCTGGCAGTCCAACTGTCTGCACCGGGAGTTCATGAGCACCTGCCAGGCCGAGTACGTGCGCATCCCCCACGCCCAGGGCACCCTCGTCGCCACCGACCAGGTGCCCGGCGAGGAGTTCTGGCCCGGTCTGCTGGCCGTCTCCGATGTGATGGGCACCGGCTGGTACGCCGCCGACGCCGCCGACGTGCGGCCCGGCTCCACCGCCGTGGTGGTCGGTGACGGCGCGGTCGGCCTGTGCGGGGTGATCGCCGCCCGGGAGATGGGCGCGGAGCGGATCATCGCGATGAGCCGACACGAGCCGAGGCAGAAACTCGCCCGCGCGTTCGGCGCCACCGACATCGTCACCGAACGCGGCGAGGAGGGCGTGGCGCGGATCAAGGAGATGACCGGCGGTATCGGCGCCGACTCCGTCCTGGAGTGCGTCGGCACCGCGCAGGCCATGCGGCAGGCCCTGCGCTCCGCCCGCCCCGGCGGCAACGTCGGTTTCGTCGGCGTCCCCCACGAGGTCGCCATCGACGGCCAGGAACTGTTCTTCTCCCACGTCGGCCTGCGCGGCGGCCCCGCCCCCGTGCGCCGCTACCTGCCCGATCTCATCGACCGCGTCCTGACGGGCCGGATCGATCCCGGCAGGGTCTTCGACCTCACCCTCCCCCTCGAACAGGTCGCCGAGGGCTACAAGGCCATGGACGAACGCCGCGCCATCAAGACCCTCCTCAAGCCCTGACCGTCACCTTCCACAGGGCCGGCACCTCATCGCGCCAGCGTTCGCTCTCCCGCCAAGGACGCACCTCGACCCGTTCGCTCGCGCCGGCGCCGGCCCCGGCCCGGGGCTCGCCACCGCCCGCCGCTCCACCGGCCGGATCACCGGCCTTGGGCACGGGCACGGTCCGCCCCTTGGCGAGTTGGCCGCGAGTTCGAGATTGTCTTGATCGTGGGCACGGTCGACAATGGCCGACCATGACGTCCGACGGTTCCAGAAGGCGCGTCGTGGCCCACGCCGCGCAGTCGTCGCCCCGCAGGATGCGGCGGCTGTCGCGACATGTGGCTGTCGTGCCCGTGGTGCTCGGAGTGCTGCTGGGCGGTGGCGCGTGCGGGCCGGGCGAGCCGGGCGCGGGGCACGGGGTGGAGTTGACCGTGCCGAAGGTCTACTACCTCCGTCCGCCCGGTGACCGGGCCGGTCAGGCCGACAAGGTCGGCTTCAAGGTCGAGGTCGACGGGGTGCGTCAGCCGGGCGGTGAGCGGACGCCGCCGGAACGGCCGTCGGCAACACTCACCATCGACGCGCGAGGGGCGGACAAGGTCGTCCGCCTCAAGAGGCGCAAGAGCTCGTACTGTACGGGCGACACGGCCAGTGTCACCTGCTCGATCGGGCCGGGCCCGGACCCCGGCCCCCTGCACCTCGCGGACGAGGTGACCCCGATCGCGGCCGAGGGCAGCAAGGCCGGCGACACCGGCCTGATCCACTACCGGCTCACCACGGCCGACGGAACCGTACGTACGGCCGGCACACGCGTGGTCGTCGGCGAGCCGGTGCTGGAACTGTGGCACCGCGAGAACGTGACGGCCGCCCCAGGCGGCCGGGTGACGTTTCCACTGACCATCCGCAATACCGGCGAGGTCGCCGTACAGGGCGTCGGCTTCGGGATCGACGCCCAGGCGATGGCTCCCCGGCAGCGGTACCGCAACTGCCGCTACATGGACTTCCACAAGGGCCGTGTGGCGGTGTGCCGCTTCCCGGATCTGCGTGTCGGCCCCGGTGAGACGGTGACGTTCACGCCGGCACTGGAGTTCGACGCGCCCGCGAAGCAGGTGTCCTCCATGGTCCGCGAGTCGGTGTGGCCGCTGGTGACGGGACCATGGCCGGACGACGGCTGGCCGACACAAGGGGACCTGGGCGACGGCGACGAGCTGACTCCTCACACCGCCTCCCGGCCGCCCGCCGGTCAGGGCGCGTTCAGCGGCGCACACGTGGCGTGGACGAACGTCGGGCTGGGTCTGGGCACCGACTTCGCCGCGATCGGCGCCACGGTGCGCGGCAAGCTCGGCACCGAGCAGCGGATCAGCATCGGCGCCCGCAACAACGGGCCCGGTGAGCTGGGTCCTGGCACGGTGGTGCGCATGGTGTTCACCGTCCCCCTCGGCTCCATGGTGGTGAAGCAGCCGATGCGGGCGATCGACGTCGATGTCGACGAGCCGCTCTGCGAGCACGCCTTCGACGCGCAGCAGCGTGACACGTACACCTGCGACCTGGCCGCGATGCCCGAGGGCGAGACGCGCACCCTCGACTTCACTCTGCGTCTGAACGAACCCGGCACCGGCCAGGTACAGCTGAGAGACTCGCCCTCCGACAACCGTCCCGGGAACGGAACGGCCCTTGTCACCATCGCACCCTGAGGGCGACTGCTCATCAGCCGGAGAACCTCCTCGCCAGGTCCCGGTGCCACTCCGCGGACTTGGCCGCCTGGTCGCTGGTGATGTTCACGCCGGGCATCCGGCTCAGACGCTCGATCTGGTCGGCAGAGCGCAGATACTGCCGGTGTGCGTGTTCCCGGCATGCCAGACAGGTGACCTTTTCGGGGTGGGGGGAGGTCATGGCGTAGGGCACCTGACGTCCGCAGCCGGTGCTGACGACGGCCGGTGCGTCGCCCGCGCGGCCCAACGTCGACGCGATCATGTTGCGGACGGCGGCTCCGGCCTCGATCACCCTCTGCTCGACATGGATGTGTGGATCGGTCTCTGTCATCTGCACCCGCCCTCCGCCCGAGCCGTCAGGAAGCACCAGGCTAACGGTGCGATCCTGGGCCGAGGCCGCCGTCCTTGCCGACCGGTTCCCCTCGCGGAGCGACCAGGGCGGCCTTCACACGGGCTGTCGGGTGTCAGGAAGCCGTTGGCTCCTCGGAGAGGCGTACGGCCAGAGCCGCCACGTCGTCGTCGAGTCCCCCGCCACTGTGCTGGAGGAGATCCCGATAGAGCCTGTCGAGCAGTGCCTTGGGCCCGGCCGCGTTCTGCCGGCGCATCCAGTCCTGCAGTGAAAAGTATTCGCCTGTGGGATTCCGGCTCTCGATGACACCGTCGGTGTAGAAGAGCAGCTGGTCACCGGGGGCGCAGGTGATCGTGTCAGTGGTGTAGCAGGGACCGAGGAGTGCCGCGAGGTTGAGGCCCGGCGAGGCAGCGGTGGGGTCCAGGACGAGGACCTTGCCGTGGTGCAGGAGCAGTGGTGGAGGGTGCCCGCAGTTGAGGAGCTTGACGTGGCCGCCCTGATGCGGGAACTCGGCGAGCACCACGGTGATGAACTGCTCCAGTGAATCATCGGTGGGGAACGTACAGCTGTGGCGGGTGCTGCTGGCGTCCAGGCGGCGGGCGATCCCCTCCAGGCTCGGCTCGTCGTACGCGGCTTCCCGGAAACAGTTGACCACCGCCGCAGCCGCTCCTACTGCCGGCAGGCCCTTGCCCCGCACATCGCCGAGGATCAGGCGCACGCCGTAAGGAGTGGCGAGGGCCTCATAGAAGTCCCCGCCGATGTGGGCCTGTGCGGCGGCCGCGAGGTACATCGACTCGACCTCGACGCTGCCGACCCGGCGCGGCAGGGGGCGCAAGACGACCTTCTCGGCCGCGTCGGCGACGAGGCGGAGCTGGACGAAAGCCTGTTCGCGCTGGATCCGGACACGGCACGCGTATGCGGCGGCCGCGGTGACCGCGGCGATGGCACCGACGGTGAACCAGGTGCCCAGATCGGGGTAGACGAGGCTCAACCCGATCATGATCAGGACGCAGACCCCTCCCAGCAGAATCGTGGGAAGCAGCGGCCAGGTAGCGGCGGCGAGGGCGGGCGCGGCGGTCAAGAGGCGGCTGAAAGAGATCTTTCTCGGCGTGGCGAACGCCAGGCTGGTGACGACCACGGTGAAGATCACCGGCGAGAGCAGGGCGGCGTCCCACCGCCTGCGGAGAGGGCGAGGGAGCCGCATCCACCCAGTCCAGAGCATGGAACGTACCATATCGGTAAATATCGGACACCGGGATCAGGCCGGGCCCGCTCATCGGACTCCCAGGCGGTGACGCTGCCCAGGGAAGACGTTGCCGGTGGTCAGCGGCTGCGTACCGCCGTGATGGTGAAGCGTTCGACGTCGGCGACGTGCCCGCCGGTGACCGCGACCACCGTGAGCACCGGGTCACGGGCGCCCGAGAAGGACACCGGCACGCTCCACCGCCCGTCGGCGCCGCCGGCCGGAGTACAGCACGGGGAGGTGCCCAACGGCGCCGCCGACGAGGGCTGGCGCACCTGGACGCGGATGTTCTCGTCCACTCCGGTGATCCGCCCGCCGGTGACCATCGGGGAGCGCACCGGCGAGCCGTACGCGGGCGTGGTCAGGGAGAACGTCGTGTCGTCGCTGCCCACGACCTCCCACGGGGCGTCCGGGCCGGTGCCGTACCGCACCAGGTGAAGGACCGCCGCCGTACCGCCCCCGGACCCCGTCCGTGCGACGCCGACGCGGGCGTGCCGACCGCTGACCGTGCGCGAGGAGACCCGACCGATCTCCTCGAAGCCCAGGTAGCCGCGGGTGAAGGAGAGGGCGGTCTGCTCCGGGTCGAGATGCCAGGGCTGGTGGCCGCCGGAACGGTAGGCACGCTGCCACGCCTGGGCCTGGGCGAGTGTGGCGAACGGCCACATCGGCCGCAGGCTCCACGAGCCGAGCGGCGGCGTTCCGAGCGGCGCCTGCGCGGTCGGCGGACGGGTGCCTGCCGGAGCGTCCGCCGACGGTGCCGGCGAGCGCGGGGGCGTGACTGTGTGCGACAGCGGCGGCGCGGATGTCCCCGGCGCGGTGGGCGGCGGTCCCGACACGGTCGGGGACCCGCCAGAGCCACCGCAGCCGGTCATCGCCAGGACGGCGATCGTCGCGACGCCGATCCGGAACAGGAGCGGGTTGTTCATCGGTGCTCCAGGGAAGGTCGAACCGACCGCAGACGAGTCTGCCCGGCCATCGTCCCACCGGACCCGTCCACGTCACAGAGGTCGTTCTCATGGAAGTCGACGTCACAGAAGTCGACGTCACAGGAGTCGACGTCACAGGAGTCGACTCACAGAGGCCGTCGCACGGCGGTCGTCGCGCGGCGGTCGCGCCGGGCCCGTGCGCGCCGCCTCTCCGGTGCTGCGATGATGCGACGCGAGGCCCCGGCACGGTCAGGCGTGTGGCCGGTCGGACCGCCTCTCCTTTCTGCTGCCACCGCTTCCTTCCGGAGTCCACATGGCCCTCGATGTCGACGCTGTCCGCGCGCGGATCCCCGCCCTGAAGTCCCACTCCGCACGCTTCGACGCGCCCGGAGGCACCCAGACGCCCCAGCCGGTCATCGACGCGATCGCCGACGCGCTGGCGAGCCCGCTGGCCAACAGGGGGCGGACCAACGAGGGCGAGCGCAACGCGGAAGCCATCGTCACCGGCGCCCGGCTCGCCCTGGCCGACCTGCTCGGTGTCGAGCCGCGGGGCGTCGTGTTCGGCCGCAGCGCCACCCAGCTCACCTACGATCTGTCGCGCGCGCTCGCCAAGGGCTGGGCCCCGGGCGACGAGGTGGTGGTCACGCGGCTCGACCACGACGCGAACATACGTCCCTGGATACAGGCGGCGGAGGCGGTCGGCGCCACGGTCCGCTGGGCGGACTTCGACCCGGAGACGGGCGAGTTGCACCCCGGGCAGGTGGCCTCGGTGCTGTCGCCACGGACCCGGCTGGTCGCCGTCACCGCGGCGTCGAACCTCATCGGGACCCGGCCGGACGTGCCCGCCATCGCCGAACTGGCGCACCAGGCCGGTGCGCTGCTCCATGTCGACGCGGTGCACTACGCCGCGCACGCCGCCGTCGATCTGGCCGGCCTCGGTGCCGACACGCTGGTCTGTTCACCGTACAAGTTCATGGGTCCGCACCTGGGTGTGCTGGCGAGCCGGCCCGCGCTGCTGGAGACACTGCGGCCCGACAAGCTGATGCCGTCCACCGACGACGTCCCGGAGCGCTTCGAGCTGGGCACGCTGCCGTACGAGTTGCTGGCCGGTGCACAGGCCGCCGTGGACTTCCTCGCCGGCCTGGCGCCGGAGGCGGCCGGCACCCGCCGGGAACGACTGCTGGCGGCGTTCACCGTGATCGAGTCCCACGAGGAAGCTTTGCGTGCGCGCCTGGAGCGAGGGCTTGCGGACCTGGGCGGGATCACCGTGTACTCCCGGGCCGCGCGGCGCACCCCGACGCAGCTGTTCACCGTGCGGGGCCGCAGCTCGGCCGATGTCTCCCGGCACCTGGCGGCGCACGACGTCGCCGCACCGGCCGGATCCTTCTACGCACTGGAGGCCTCCCGACGGCTCGGGCTCGGGAGCGAGGGCGCGGTGCGGGTGGGCCTGGCGCCCTACACCTGCGCCGACGACATCGACCGGCTGCTGACGGCGCTGGGCAGCATCGAACGCTAGACCGGGCGAGTCGACTCGCGGCGAGCGGCTCCCCGAGGAGTGTCCGTCCGGCCGACGCCTGTTCCGCCGGTGCGGGCGGCGGCGGGGAGCACCGCCGCCGAGCCCGACGACCGCAACTCCCCGGGACCCACTGGGACCGGGCGGAGCCGGGGCCGCGGCCTCGGCCTCGGTCTCGGTCTCGGTCTCGGCCCCGGCCCCGGCCCCGGCCTCGGCCTCGGCAAAGATCAATTCGCTTGACCTGGTCACGGAACAACGCTCCACTGTGGCGGGACACCACGAGCCGTGGTGTCGGTATCCCGGGGAGGCAGCGGCAGCAATGGAGATCCGTCCCACGACCGACCAGGATCTCGGCGTCTTCGTCGACACACTCCACGCCGCGTTCGGGCGTTTCCCGGAAACCCCGGCCGAGGGTGGCGGCGGAGTGTGGTGGTCGGCGCTCGAGATGGAACGCAACCTGCTCGCCGTGGCGGCGGACGGGCGGCCCGTCGGCACCGCGGGTGCGTACTCCTTCGAGCTCACCCTGCCCGGTGAGACCCTCGTCCCGGCGAGCGGGGTGACCGCCGTCGGCGTCCTGCCCTCGCACCGGCGCCGCGGCGTGCTCAGCGCGATGATGCTGCATCAGCTCACGGAGCTGCGGGCGCGAGGGGAGTTCCTCTCCGTCCTGCTGGCCTCGGAGGCCCTGATCTACCGCAGGTTCGGCTACGGACCGGCGACCTACACGCAGCGGCTGACGGTGCCGCGCCACCAGGGCGCCCTGGCTCTCCCCCGGGCACGCGCCACGGCCGACGGCCCGGCGACCGGTTCGGACACGGACACCGGCACGGACACCGGCACGGTCGAGGTCCTGCGGCGTGCCGAGTGCGGCGAGATCCTGGAAGAGGTCTACGACCGGTACCGCCGCGCACAGCCCGGAGCGCTGTCCCGGCCGCATGGCTGGTGGGCCTCGGGTGCGGGGCAGCCCCCGATATCGCCGGCGCCGCGCTACGTCGCCGTCCACCGTGACGCCGACGGCGTCCCGGACGGGTACGCCAGCTACTCGGTCGGCGAACCCTCCACCTTGACGGTCGACGAGACCATCGCCGCCGACGACGCCGTCTTCACGGCCCTGGCCGGGTTCGTGCTCGGACACGACCTGGTCACCGAGGTCGTGTTCAAGCACTTCCCGCCCCAGCACCCGCTGCGCTGGCAGCTTGCGGACTTCCGCGCCGGCCAGGTGAGCGGCGACACCGACTGGCTCTGGGTGCGGCTGCTGGACGTCCCGCGTGCGCTGACCGCGCGCGGCTGGTTCGCGGACGGCGAGCTCGTCCTCGACGTCGACGACCCGTTCCTCGGCGAGCACGGCCGCTACCTGCTGACCGTCCGGGACGGCAAGGCCGGCTGCGTCCCGACGGACCGGGAGCCCGACCTGTCCCTGGACGTGAGCGACCTGGGCTCGATCTACCTCGGCGGCACCGCACCGAGCACGCTCGTGCGTGCCGGACACATCCGGGCCCACCGCCCGGGCGTGGCCACCCTCGCCGATGCGCTCTTCCGCGCCGAGCGCTCGCCGCACTGCCTGCACTGGTTCTGAACGGGCGCTCGCCGTTAAGGGCCGTCAAGACCGAGGCCGCACACGGACTCGGTCAGCCGGGCGGTGCGGTCCGGCCGGCGGCTGTCACGATCGTCCGGGCCACCGTCCTCGGGTGGGACAGGAACGGGGAGTGGCTGGAGTCGGGCAACTCCTCGATGTGATCGGCACGTTGGGCCAGCCGACGCTGGACGACGGTGGGCGTCGCGTTGTCGCGGCCGGTCAGCAGGTACGTCGAGGGCAGGCCGCGCCAGGCGATCGCGGTCGGCGCCTGGTCGAGGACCGCGGCGGACATGGGACGCAGATGGCGTACGGCCTCGTCGGCGGCGGCCGGGGCGATGTCGCCACAGAACAGCAACGGGGCCCGGTCGGGCCTGACCCTCATCGTCCCGGAGGCGGGGTCGATGTCGAGGTCCTTCGCCGGGTCGAGGACGTCGGGGCCCGCGTCGGGGAGCGCGTAGCCGAGCAGGGTCTCCCCCTCGTCGGCGATGTACGCGGCGACGTACACGAGATGCCGGACCGCCGGATGCCCGGCCGCCGCCTCGGTGGCCGGAATGCCGCCGTAGGAGTGGGCGACCAGGACCACGTCGTCGTGGGCGTCGAGGACGCGGCGGATCTCGGCGGCGTCGGCATGCATGTCCGCCATGCCTTCGGGCCCCGCCGCCCGGCAGCTCGGCAGGTCGACGAGCACGGACCGGATCCCCTGCCGCTCCAGCTCGGCGACGACCTCGTGCCAGCACCAGGGGCTGTGCCAGGCCCCGTGCACAAGCACCGCGATGTCCGCCATACGTCCCCCTCCTGTCCCTCCCCTGCCTCGGCCGTGCGCCGGGCCCTTCCATGGTGGCACCGGAACGCGTGGGGCGTCCCGGTGCGCAAGCAGGACCAACCGGTGCAGGGCGCAGATCACCTGATCGCCGCGGGGTGGACGGCGACAGCACTGGAATCCGGCCGATACTCGGCAGTTGAGAGACTTGGACCCGGGCTCACAGCAGTCCCAGCCCCTTGGCCAGGCTCGACAGCCCGCCGGCCAGCGCGAGGAGCAGGACGAGCTGCCGGGCCCGGCCCTCCGGGACGCGCTCGGCGAGCACTCTGCCGACGACCGCGCCCATCGCCATCGCGGCGAGGGCCGTCACCCACCCCGTCGAGCCCAGCCGCGGAACGCCGTTGGCCGCTATGGAGAAGACGTTCACGACGATGCCGTAGAACTGCGCGTTCGGCACGAACTCGTGGACGGTCCAGCCGGCGTTCATCGCGTACAGGGAGAGCGGCGGGCCGCCCAGTCCTGCCGAGGCGTTCATGAATCCGCCCGCCGCGCCCGCGGCCACCGCCCCTTGGGTACCGGTCAGGGCGGACACGCGCAGGCCGCGCATCACCAGCAGCACGGCCAGGGTCACCAGGAGGCCCATGCCGACGAACAGGACCGGGTGTGGAAGTCGGGCGGCCACCCATGTCCCGGCGGGGACGGCACACGCGGACGCGGCGACCAGCGGCGCCATCGCGGTCAGCCGCACTCGCCGCCAGCCGCCGGCGAGCCCGACGGCACTGATGGCACCCGCCGCGCAGTTGGCCAGTGCGACGCCCTGGGACGGGCCGAGCAGCAGCACGAGCGCGGGCACGGCGACGAGTGCGAAGCCCATGCCGGTCAGCCACTGCACACAGGCGCCCACCATCACGATGCCGCCGAGGAGGAGTTGTGCCGTCCCGCCGGTCATGCGCCGCCGCGGGTGCGCAGCAGGTTCACGACCGTGACCCGCAGCACCGGCTCGCCGCCCTGGTCGAGGAGTTCGGCGAGCGTGCGCACGATGCCGCGTCGCGGGTCGGAGCGGGAGAGCCGGGTGTCGAGGGTGTGCAGACGCAGGCGGAGCCGGTCGCCGGGGCGCACGGGCTTGAGCCAGCGCAGTTCATCCACGCCGGGGCTGCCGAGACTCGCGACCGTCGACAGGTAGTGCCTGGCGAACAGCTGCATCATCAGGGCGACGGTGTGCCACCCGCTGGCCACCAGCCCGCCGAACGGCCCCTCCTTCGCCGCGACGGGATCGACGTGGAAGGACTGAGGGTCGTACTGGGAGGCGAAGCCGATGATCTCCTCCTGGGTGACGGCGACGCTGCCGTACTCGTATGTCGCGCCCGCCGTGTAGTCCTCGAAGTACCGGTCGTCGATGGGCGCGTCGAATGTGTCCATGTGCTGATGGTCGTTCATGTCTCCACGGTCCCAGTCCCCTTGACGTCGATGGTCAGTGTCTACCAGGCCCACACGGGAGGCGACCGTAGACACTGTCTCTGTCTCCATGGGTGACCGGAGCCGGGGCTTGCGATCACGGCTGCGGCCGACCGCGCGCTCGCCGCCCGCTAGCATCCCTGGTCATGGCGAGGCGGGGATGGCGGCTGGGTGTCACAGCCGCGGTGGCGGTGCTGGCGGCGATCTGTGCCTCCGGACCGCAACCCCCGGGGGCCGTCACCTCGGTGTCGGACCTCGGCCCCCTCCCGGCCGACCGCTACGCGTACACGCCGCAGGACTACCAGCGAGCCCAGCGGGCATCGGCGTTGCTGGTCCGGCAGTGCATGGCCGGACGCGGCCATCCGGACTTCCCGCTCGACCCCCGCTACCCCAGCGACCCCGTCGTCGCCACCGCGGTCGCCACCGACTACGGCGCCCTCGATCTCGGCACGGCCCGCCGCTGGGGCTACGGCTGGGACCCGGCGAAGCCCCTGGCGCCCCGGCCGAAGGGACGCCGGATGACCAGCGCCGAGTACGCGGACTGGCCGGACTGCAACGCCGAGGCGGACCAGCGGCTGATGCGTGGCATCGACCTCGAGCGGGACTGGCTCTACGCGAGCAGCCGGGCGATCGAGGTCGCCGAGGCGGTCAAGCGCGACCCGCGCCTCCGTGCGGCCTGGGACGCGTGGTCCCGCTGTGTGGCAGAGCAAGGATTCACCCGCTACCCCGACCCTGCCGCGGCGTACGCCGACGACGCCTGGCAGCGGGGCAGCGACGGCAACACCCGGCATACGCGCCGGGAACGGGACACCGCCGTCGCGGACGTCATCTGCAAGCGCCGCCACCACACGGTCGAGCTCTGGCACGCCGTACGGGCGCGGAAGCAGGCGGCGGACATCGCACGGCATCGCGACCGGTACACCGCCGGGCTGAGGGCGCTGGGGACGTACCGGGCCAACATCGCCGAGGTGCTGCGCAAGCTCGGCTAGCAGAAGCGGCCGACGCGCCACCGCGAGCGCAGAGCCTGCGGGCCCGGCTCAGCCGAGGAACTCCCCGACGAGCTTGGCCAGCTCGGCCGGCCGCTCGAGCCGCGCCACGTGGCCGCACTCCAGCTCGGCGTAGCGGCTGTCGGGGATGCCCGCCGCGAGCTCGCGCGAGTGCTCGACGGGGATCAACGCGTCCAGTGCGCACCCGATGACCAGGGTCGCGGCCTGGATGCGGGGCAGCGCGGCGCGGATGTCCACCTTCAGGACGGCGTCGAGCTGGCGCAGCAGGTCGGCGCTCGGAGGCATGCCGGTCGCCAGCTCCTCCACGGCCTCGCGGTCGAGGGTGTTGAGGTAGGAGCGGTTGAAGGCCGCCAGCATGGCGTAGCGCGAGAAGGCCGTCGGGTTGCCGGCCAGCGAGCGCCAGACGGTGATGCCGTTCCGGATGTACGGGTCCTCCGGGCCGCACCACCCGGAGAGCGTGATCAGTCGGCGCACCAGCTCCGGGTGGTGCGCGGCGAGCAGGGCGACGACGGGTGCGCCGAGCGAGTAGCCCAGGACGTCCACCGGGCCGCGCCCCAGGTCGGCCAGTACGGCGGCCAGTTGGGTGGCGAGGAGTTCGACGGTCACTTCGCCGCCGTCGTCCTCGGCCGCCTCGCTGCCGGACAGATCCGGGAGGACGACGGTGTGCCGGCCGGTGAAGTGACCGAGCGCCGACTCCCAGGTGACCGACCCCCTGCCGGAGCCGTGCACCAGCACGAGGACGGGACCCGAGCCTTCCAGGCGGTAGGGGATGCGAGCGCCGCCGACGGTCACCACAGGCATGGTTCCTCTTTCCGTAGAGGGTGGGGTTCGTGTTCCGGCGCCCACGATGCGCTGCTCCGGCCCGGATGAGGAGCGGACCGCTCTGCCTAGGACCGGCGATCCCAGGGTTCGCGGGTCCTCATGGCCCGCCGATGCCGGATCATGGGGACATGCCGAGCGCGCTGAACCGCCGTGAACTCGCCGACTTCCTTCGCCGGTCGCGGGAGCGCCTGCGCCCGTACGACGTCGGGCTGGCCTGCGGGCCCCGGCGACGGACGCCCGGGCTGCGCCGCGAGGAGGTGGCCCAGCTGGCCGGGATGTCCGCCGACTACCTGATGCGCCTGGAGCAGGCACGCGGTCCGCAGCCCTCCACCCAGCTGCTCGGTGCCCTGGCACGCGCGCTGCGGCTCACCGAGGACGAGCGCGACCACCTGTTCGTGCTGGCGGGGCACCGCCCGCCGGAAGGCCGCAGGGCGGGGAGCCATGTGCGTCCCGGGCTGCTGTACCTCCTCGACCAGCTGACGCGCACCCCCGCGCAGGTCCTCGGTGACCTGGGCGATCTGCTGGCCCAGAACGCGGTGGCCGAAGCCCTGTTCGGCTGTGTGTGCACCGTGGAGGAGCCCGACCGGAACGTGGTGTGGCGGTGGTTCACCGACCCCTTCGTCCGCGAGGCGTACCCGGAGGACGAGCATGAGCGGCGCGGCCGGCTGGTCGTCGCCGACCTCCGCACCGCGGTGGCGCGTCGCGGCCCCGGCGACGCCGAGGCGACGGCGCTCGTCGCGCGGCTGCGTCGGGCGAGCGACGAGTTCGCCGCGCTGTGGGACCGCCACGAGGTGGCCGTCCGGCGGGAGAGCCGGCTGCGCGTGCGGCACCCGGAGGTGGGGCTGATCGAGTTCGACTACGAGGCGCTTCTCAGCCCGGCCGAGGACCAGCGGCTGCTGGTCTTCACGCCCCCGCCCGGCACCCCGAGCGCCGAGGCCCTCGACCTGCTGCGCGTCGTCGGACCCGAGACGGCGCACCGCAGCCACCGGTGACCAGGGGCCGGGGACTCACCGCGGGCCGTGCGCCTGAGACGTACCGCGACGCTGCCGCCCGCATCTGATGCGGCACTAGTGACACGGAGACGCGCAGTTGCTTGGATGTGACAAGCGCTTTCCGGCCGAACCTTGGAGCGTGCCCGTGCAGCCCTCGCGTCGTGCTCTGTTGTCGGTGTTCCCCGCGGCGACCCTGCTGGCGGTGGCGCAGCCGCTGAAGGCATGGGCCGTGCCCCGGCCGGACGCGACCGTCACCGACGCGGCCGGCGACCATGCCGTACTGATCGGCAACGTCGTCGCGATGTTCGCCGGCACCGCGGAATCCAACGCCCGGCCCGAGGTGGGCCCCAAGCTCGCGTCCATCGACGCGACCGCCCGGGCCCGGCTGACCGCGATGGACGGAGCCGGGCCGGGCGAGCTCTTCAAGGGCGTTGCCCTCGGCACGAGTGACACGAACCTGACGACGTCGTTCCAGTACCTCTACGAGATCGCCCTCGCGACCCGCACGCCCGGCGGCACGGCCTCCGGTCTCCGCGACAACGTGACCGTCCAGAGAAGGGTCATCGACGGCCTGGCCCGGCTGTACGACGACTACTACGGCACCCAGTCGAAGGGCTACTACGGCAACTGGTTCACCTGGGAGATCGGCATCTCCTCCCACGTGAGCAAGACCCTCGTCCTGCTCAAGGACCAGCTCGCGGAACACCGGCCCGACCTCACCGCCGCCTACGTCGCCTCCATGGACGCCTATCTGCGCAACGGCAAGGACGGCGACGTCGACCTCGACTCCCGCTTCCACACCGGCGCCAACCTGGCCGACATCACGACGAACCGGATCCTGCAAGGCGCCGTGCTCGACGACGGCGCCCGCATCGGCAAGGCCATCACCGACCAGCTGACCGTGTTCGCGACGGTCGACCCGTACCAGCCCCGACACGGCGTCACCGACGGCTTCTACTCCGACGGTTCGTTCATCCAGCACGCCTCCGTCGCCTACACCGGCTCCTACGGCACGGGACTGCTGACCCGCGTCGTGCAGACCCTCAAGATCCTCGACGGCACGGGCTACGCCCAGGACATCGGCGGCCTCGTCGACACCGTGCGGGAGTGGGTGGCCGACGGCTTCGCTCCGCTGATCTTCGAGGGCTGGATGATGGAGATCGTCAAGGGCCGCGCGGTCTCCAGGACCGCCACCGGGTACGACTCCGTCGCCTCCGTCGTCGAGGCCGTCGTCGACCTCTCCGACCGTGCGACCGGGGCCGGCGCCACGGCCCTGAAGAGCTACGTCAAGTACATACGGCAGACGTCGAAGGCCGTCCTCGACCCGAAGAGCTTCGTCTCCCCGGTGAGCATCGCCCGCTACACCGCCCTCCTCGCCGACGCCTCGATCCCGGCGCGGGACCTCAACCCCGCCGAACGCAACGTCGCGTTCAACGCGATGGACAGGACCGTCCACCGGCGTCCCGGCTACGCCTTCGCCCTGGCCCGCAGTTCCACGAGGATCAGCAAGTACGAGTACATGAGCGGCGAGAACCTCATGCCGTGGTTCCAGGGCGACGGCGCCCACTACCTCTACCTCTCCGGCCAGGACCAGACCCAGGCCTTCGGTGTCGACTACTACACGGCCGTCCCGCCCTACCGCCTCGCCGGCGTCACCGCCCCGGTGGAGAGCCGCAAGACGATTCCCGAGCTCTACGGCACCCAGTGGTACGACAACCCCGAACGCGGATTCACCTCCTCCTCCGAGTCGCAGAACATCTACGTGTACTTCCCCCGCGGCACCAACGCCTTCTCCGGCGGCGCCGGCCTCGGCGCGTACGGCGCGGTCGGACTCGTCCAGGCCGACGACGTCGCGTACGCCGCGAAGCAGGCCGGCGACCTTCCCGACGACTTCGTCGCCTACCGCAACGCCGAGGCCACCAAGTCGTGGTTCATGTTCGACGACGAGATCGTCGTCCTCGCCGCGGGGGTGGGTGACGCCGCCGGCCGCCCGGTGACGACGACCATCGACAGCCGGATCGCCGGCCCCTCGGACGCCATCACCCTCACCGGGGAACTCCGGGACGGCAGGGCCTGGTCCGGCCCCGGTACGGCGCCGCTGGCCTGGCTGCGCTACGCCGATGCCGGCCAAGGCACCGCGGTGGGATACGTCTTCCTGGACGAGCAGCGGCCCACCGTCGCGCTCGACACGGTCACCCGCAGCCGCCGCCTCGTCCGCGCCTCCAATCCCGACACCCTGGTGAGCAAGCAGGTCTTCTCCGTCTCCGTCGAGCAGGCGGCCACCGCGCCGCCCACCTCGATGGCCTACGCCCTCGTCCCGAACGCCTCCGAAAGACGGTTGAGGTCGTACGCCCACGGACCGGTGTCCGTTCTGGTCAACACCCCCCGGGTGCAGGCCGTGCGGCATGCGGGACTGCGCATCGTGGCCGTCAATGTCTTCGCACCGGGCACACACCACGCCGAACGGCTCTCGACCGACGGCCCGGCATCGGTGATCCTCCAGGAGGCACGCGACGGCACCACCAGGGTCGCGGTGTCCGACCCGACGACGCAGCGGGACACGGTGTCCGTCACCGTCCACGGCCGGACGATGACGGCGCTCTCGGCGGACGACGGGGTCAGGGTCGGCCGGACCCGCGGCGGCACTCGCCTCGACATCACCACGCGCCACGCCTACGGCCGGAGCTTCACCGCGACACTGCGTTAGCCTCCGTCGCACACCCGGCCCCATTCCGGGTCGGTCGGCCGTTCGGCACCGAGCCCCGCTCGCGGGGGCCGAGGCTGGTCGCGGCGGCCGGCGAGCGGGGCGATGGCGGGATGTGTCTTCTCGTCTCAGTTCTGTCGCAGGGCCGGCATCGGGAGCGGGATGTCGTAGGCCGTCGCGCCCGCGCCGACGCCGCCTTCGCAGGTGTTGGGCGGGGTCGTGCCGGTGCCGCGAGTGGAGGGGCGTTCGGCGGCCCAGAACATGTAGCCGAGCATGCCGGAGGTGGTGCCGGCGCCGTTGGGGGCGACGGTCCGGGTGAAGGAGCCGGTGGAGTTCTGCAGGGAGTCGGCGAAGTCCGTGCACTCGGGCAGCGTCTTGCTCTGGTCGCTGATGTAGACGGATCCGGTGAACTTGGCCGGTGCCAGCGGCGGCACGGGCGGCGAGTACGTCGGCTTGCCGTCGACGTGCTCCTGCCAGTTGGCGACCGCCGAGCCGGCCGAGGGCTGGCGGGCGGGCACCATCGCGTTGGCGTAGTCGAGCACGGGGGTGTCCGTGCGCAGCCAGTCGGCGGTGGCCTTGCGGTCGAGGTCGATCAGCCACCGGTCACCGGCGGCGACGTCGATGGTCAGGCGGGCCGTCGGGTCGGCCCCCGTGGCGTCGTAGGGGTGGACGGCCCGGTAGGCGCCGATGAAGGACTGGAGGCCGGTGAGGTCCGGGCCGCTGTTCTGCTCGTAGTCGATCTCGATGCCGACGCCCAGATCGCTCGCCAGGGCAGCGGCCCGCTGTCCGAGCAGGGTGGGGTTCTCGGCGAGCGCGCTGTCCCACGCGTCCGTGTAGGTGATGCCGCCGATGGAGAGCATCACGCGGATCCCGTGGGAGGTGAAGTACTGCACGATGTCCTTGGTCATGCCCCTGGGCACGCCGTTCAGCGTGGTCGCGTCGGTCGTGCCGTGCAGCAGTTTGAGGGGCTCGACGAAGCTGAGCACGACCAGGTTGACGGAGGGCCGGCCGTCCCCGCGGTCGATCAGCCAGTGGTTCTGCGCGCCGAACTCGGCCACGGTGCGGACGGTGCCCCAGACGCAGGCGTCGTTCGAGCAGTGCCAGGCGCCGTAGATCTGCGGCGGCGTGCCGCCGGCGGCCGAGGCGGAAGCAGCGTGCGGGACGAGCAGGGCACCGAGCAACCCGAGCGCGACGAGCAGACGGTGACGGAGTCTGTGGCGCATACGTGCCTCCGGAGAAGATGCGGCCTACGGGACGCGGGAGGTGGCGCGGGCAGCGTGTCAGGTTCAGACCAATACGACAAGAGGGCGGGCGACCGGGCCACGGCGAGTCCCCGTGCTGCGCACCGCCGTTGGGCGGTATGCGCTCGCCCCAACTCCTGGTGCTGCTGCCCGGGCCGCTCTACTGTCCTTTCTCATGACGTTTTCGATCGTGGCCCGGTCCGGTGAGGCCTTCGGGATCGCAGTGGCGAGCAAGTTCTTGGCGGTCGGCGCCGTGGTACCGGCGGCGGAGGCCGGGGCCGGGGCGGTGGCCACCCAGGCGGCGGCGAACCTCCGCTATCGCCCGCAGGGACTGGCGCTGCTGCGAACGGGCGTGCAGCCCACCGACGTGGTGGCGGGTCTCGTGGCCACGGACCGGGATCGCGCGCACCGTCAGCTGGGTGTCGTGGGCTCCCATGGCCTCGGAGCGACGTACACGGGTGAGGAGTGCATGGACTGGGCCGGTGGGACGGCAGGCGACGGCTATGCGATCCAGGGCAACATCCTCACCGGTCCGGAGGTGATCGAGGCCATGAAGTCGGCCTGGCTCTCCTCGCGGGGGGTCACGCTCCACCGGCGGCTGGTCGCGGTGCTGGAGGCGGGCGACTCCGCGGGCGGTGACCGCCGGGGCCGCCAGAGCGCGGCCCTGTATGTGGTGGCTCCGGGCGCGGGGTACGGCGGCGGCAGCGATGTCGCCTGCGACCTGCGCGTGGACGACCATGCCGACCCCGTCGCGGAGTTGAGGCGCCTGCTGGACGTGCACGAGCTGTTGTTCGGCAAGCCCGACCCGGACACTCTGCTGGACCTGTCGGGCGAGCTCAAGGAGGAGGTCCAGAACCTGGTCGCCGCCCGCGGTCACGCCTCACTGGAGATGTGGGCGGGGGTGGAGAACCTCGAGAACCGTCTGGTTCCCGGCATGATCGACCCGGTGGTGCTGGCCCGTCTCCGGGACGGCCGAGCCGGCGACGAGGCCTGACCCCACTGCCGGTCTACTGGGGCAACCGCAACTGGGCGCCGTATCTCACCGACACCCTGCGGGACATGGTCCGTGACGGCCGCCGCCGCATCC